>NZ_CAKLPX010000013.1 GCF_923077115.1 Sinobacterium norvegicum | reverse complement strand
ACCACGGTGTGATTTATGACTGGGGTGAAGTCGTAACAAGGTAGCCCTAGGGGAACCTGGGGCTGGATCACCTCCTTAAACGATAGAGCAATCGCTCAGTTAAGTGCTCACACGAATTACTTGATCAAAGTTGTAATATTCCGATACCGGAAGCTTTCTGTAGGCCTGTAGCTCAGTTGGTTAGAGCGTTCGACTGATAATCGAGAGGTCGGCAGTTCAAATCTGCCCAGGCCTACCACTTCTCCTCCCTGGGAGAAACAGAAAAAGTTTACGGGGCTATAGCTCAGCTGGGAGAGCGCCTGCCTTGCACGCAGGAGGTCTGCGGTTCGATCCCGCATAGCTCCACCATTTTCCTTAAAACCTATGTGTTAACAGGATGTGGTCTAACCACTACGGAATATTCGTGCTCCATAATTATGGAATACAGAAACAAGCTAACTATTTTAGTTGTCTTCTTTCTGATTTTCACAATCAGTTGCTCTTTAACAAGATAAAATAGCCAAGTTTTAAAAACACGCATATTTGCGGTTACGTGTAACCGATGAATATGATGTTCAATTTAAACTTGAAATAACATTGGTTATTAACAGCTTTCGAGC
>NZ_CAKLPX010000012.1 GCF_923077115.1 Sinobacterium norvegicum | reverse complement strand
TCAGTCAAGATTTCTCGTGTCCCGACCTACTTGTCGCAAGCTTAGTACCACAGTCGCGTTTTCGTGTACGGGGCTATCACCCTGTATCGCTGAACTTTCCAGATCATTCCACTAACGCGTCTGCTATCACTTGCAGGCTGTACCCCTTTCGCTCGCCGCTACTCAGGGTATCTCAATTGATTTCTTTTCCTCAGGGTACTTAGATGTTTCAGTTCCCCTGGTTCGCCTCTGTAAACCTATATATTCAGTAAACAGATACCTTACTTATGTAAGGTGGGTTTCCCCATTCAGAAATTCCGGGATCAATGGGTGGTTGCTACCTCCCCCGGACTTATCGCAAGCTCCAACGTCTTTCATCGCCTCTAGCTGCCAAGGCATCCACCGTATACGCTTAGTCACTTGACCATATAATCGAAATAATCGAATACATGTACATCAAATAACTGATTCAGAAACACTGCGACTAGCGGTGTTTCATCGATATTGCCGGATTAAAACGCTTGAAAAAACATCGTATATGTCATTAACCGCTCGAGAGCTGTTAATAACCAATGTTATTTCAAGTTTAAATTGAACATCATATTCATCGGTTACACGTAACCGCAAATATGCGTGTTTTTAAAACTTGGCTATTTTATCTTGTTAAAGAGCAACTGGTGTAAAACCAGAAAGAAAATAACTTCCAACAGCCGATGGCTGAAGCAGTAATCTTGCTTCTGAATTTTCACAAGCTAACTAATGATCAAGTAATTCGTGTGAGCACTTAACTGAGCGATTGCTCTATCGTTTAAGGAGGTGATCCAGCCCCAGGTTCCCCTAGGGCTACCTTGTTACGACTTCACCCCAGTCATAAATCACACCGTGGT
>NZ_CAKLPX010000010.1 GCF_923077115.1 Sinobacterium norvegicum | reverse complement strand
AGCTTACGGGGTCTTAGAATAAAAGCCTGACGATGACCTACTCTCACATGGGGAAACCCCACACTACCATCGGCGAGGAATCGTTTCACTACTGAGTTCGGGATGGGATCAGGTGGTTCCAATTCTCTATGGTCGTCAGACAAACTGTGTTAGAGCGTTCGGAGTCTTAGGTGCTTAAGCACTGCTCGTAGTCTCTAAATAAGAAGATAAAATAGCCTGTGTCTTAAAACACGTTGTTCAATCTTGTTTCAATCCGGTATATCGAATCAAATCAGTTACTTGACACATCTCTTATCTTGCAACAAGAGTTCAATCACTTGGATTATATGGTCAAGCCTCACGGACAATTAGTATCAGTTAGCTCAATGCCTCACAGCACTTACACACCTGACCTATCAACGTCGTAGTCTTCAACGGTCCTTAAGGAGGGTTAAACCCTCAGGGAGAACTTATCTTGAAGGAGGCTTCCCGCTTAGATGCTTTCAGCGGTTATCCCGTCCGAACGTAGCTACCCGGCAATGCATCTGGCGATACAACCGGAACACCAGGGGTTCGTCCACTTCGGTCCTCTCGTACTAGAAGCAGCTCTTCTCAATTCTCCAACGCCCACGGCAGATAGGGACCGAACTGTCTCACGACGTTCTAAACCCAGCTCGCGTACCACTTTAAATGGCGAACAGCCATACCCTTGGGACCGGCTTCAGCCCCAGGATGTGATGAGCCGACATCGAGGTGCCAAACACCGCCGTCGATGTGAACTCTTGGGCGGTATCAGCCTGTTATCCCCGGAGTACCTTTTATCCGTTGAGCGATGGCCCTTCCATACAGAACCACCGGATCACTAAGACCTACTTTCGTACCTGCTCGTCTTGTCAGACTCGCAGTCAAGCACGCTTATGCCTTTGCACTAACCTCCTGATTTCCGACCAGGATTAGCGTACCTTCGTGCTCCTCCGTTACTCTTTGGGAGGAGACCGCCCCAGTCAAACTACCCACCAGACACTGTCCTCGATCCCGATAAGGGACCCGAGTTAGAACGCCGAACATACCAGGGTGGTATTTCAAGGTTGGCTCCACCGCATCTAGCGACGCGGTTTCAAAGCCTCCCACCTATCCTACACAGATATGTTCAGAGTTCAGTGCCAAGCTATAGTAAAGGTTCACGGGGTCTTTCCGTCTAGCCGCGGGTACACAGCATCTTAACTGCGAATTCAATTTCACTGAGTCTCGGGTGGAGACAGCGTGGCCATCATTACGCCATTCGTGCAGGTCGGAACTTACCCGACAAGGAATTTCGCTACCTTAGGACCGTTATAGTTACGGCCGCCGTTTACCGGGGCTTCGATCAAGAGCTTCGACCGAAGTCTAACCCCATCAATTAACCTTCCGGCACCGGGCAGGCGTCACACCCTATACGTCCACTTACGTGTTTGCAGAGTGCTATGTTTTTAATAAACAGTTGCAGCCACCTGGTATCTTCGACCACCGATAGCTTAGGAAGTAAATTCCATCACCATCAGCGGCGCACCTTCTCCCGAAGTTACGGTGCCATTTTGCCTAGTTCCTTCACCCGAGTTCTCTCAAGCGCCTTGGTATTCTCTACCTGATCACCTGTGTCGGTTTGGGGTACGATTCCTATATAGCTGAAGCTTAGAAGCTTTTCTTGGAAGCATGGCATCAACCACTTCACTCGAACTTTCGTAAGAGCTCGTCATCAGTTCTCAGCCTTAGGGGTCCGGATTTTCCTAAACCCCCAGCCTACAACCTTAAACGCGGACAACCAATCGCCGCGCTGGCCTAGCCTACTCCGTCCCTCCATCGCACTATATAGAAGTACAGGAATATTAACCTGTTTCCCATCGATTACGCATTTCTGCCTCACCTTAGGGGTCGACTAACCCTGCTCCGATTAGCGTTGAGCAGGAAACCTTGATCTTCCGGCGGGGGAGTTTTTCACTCCCCTTATCGTTACTCATGTCAGCATTCGCACTTCTGATACCTCCAGCAAACTTCACAGTTCACCTTCAACGGCTTACAGAACGCTCCTCTACCATACTCATAAATGAGTATCCGCAGCTTCGGTTATCAGTTTGAGCCCCGTTACATCTTCCGCGCAGGCCGACTCGACTAGTGAGCTATTACGCTTTCTTTAAAGGATGGCTGCTTCTAAGCCAACCTCCTAGCTGTCTAAGCCTTCCCACATCGTTTCCCACTTAACTGATATTTGGGACCTTAGCTGGCGGTCTGGGTTGTTTCCCTTTCCACTACGGACGTTAGCACCCGCAGTGTGTCTGCCGTACTGCTACTCCACGGTATTCGGAGTTTGCATGGGGTTGGTAAGTCGAGATGACCCCCTAGCCCAAACAGTGCTCTACCCCCGTGGGTAATATACGACGCTCTACCTAAATAGATTTCGAGGAGAACCAGCTATCTCCCGGCTTGATTAGCCTTTCACTCCGATCCACAAGTCATCCCCCCATTTTTCAACATAGGTGGGTTCGGTCCTCCAGTTGATGTTACTCAACCTTCAACCTGCCCATGGATAGATCGCCGGGTTTCGGGTCTAATGCCTGCAACTCATTCGCCCTATTAAGACTCGGTTTCCCTACGGCTCCCCTAAATGGTTAACCTTGCTACAGACATTAAGTCGCTGACCCATTATACAAAAGGTACGCAGTCACAGAACAAGTCTGCTCCCACTGCTTGTACGTATACGGTTTCAGGATCTATTTCACTCCCCTCTCCGGGGTTCTTTTCGCCTTTCCCTCACGGTACTGGTTCACTATCGGTCAGCTAGGAGTATTTAGCCTTGGAGGATGGTCCCCCCATATTCAGTCAAGATTTCTCGTGTCCCGACCTACTTGTCGCAAGCTTAGTACCACAGTCGCGTTTTCGTGTACGGGGCTATCACCCTGTATCGCTGAACTTTCCAGATCATTCCACTAACGCGTCTGCTAT
>NZ_CAKLPX010000009.1 GCF_923077115.1 Sinobacterium norvegicum | reverse complement strand
GCCCCTGGCGAAACCAGTAAGACGTTCACCGTGCAGACCACGGATGACAGTGGCAGCCCAATTTTAGAAGGCGCCGAAACCTTTACCGTCTCGGTCTCCGACAGCAGCGGTGTCTTGGATACCGGCGCGGGTACGATTGTCGATGATGGCCGTGATATTGGCGGCACGCCTGCGGATAATGATCAACCGACGTACAGTATTGACAGTGTTGTGGTCAGTGAAGGTGGCGTAGCCACCTTTACCGTCAGCCGCACAGGCGATGCGTTAGCCGATCAGACCGTGACCGTGGCGACCAGTATTGGCGGTGGTGACAGCGCTGAAGCCGATGACTTTACCGGCAAGACGCAAGACATTACCTTCGCCCCTGGCGAAACCAGTAAAACCTTCACTGTTCAAACGACTGACGATAGCGCCTTACCGATCTTCGAGGGCGAAGAGACTTTCAGTATCGATGTCAGCGATGGCAGCGGCATTTTGGCCAGTGGCACCGGTACGATTGTCGATGATGGTCGCGATATTGGCGGCACGCCTGCCGATAACGATTTCCCCACGGTCTCGATCAGTTCCGTCAACAATACCGCGATTGAAGGTGGCGCCAACAACACCGTTTCCTTCGTCATCGCGCAAGACAATGTCAGTGAATCCGATACCACCGTCAACGCCACACTGACTCTCGGTGATGTTGAGACCGCAGACCTGAATGCAACGGTCGATTATATCGATGCCAATGGTGATGCGGCGACCACCACGGTGGCGGCGTTAGTCGCAGGCTTGGAGATCACTATTCCAGCCGGCAGCAGCTATACGCCTGAGTTTGTGCTGACCGTATTAGACGATGCGATTTACGAAGTCAGTGAATCGCTGTCGATGGCGATTGCCCTGGCCAGCGGCGAGACCGATGCGCAGATCAGCGGATCAGCGGATTCGGCAACAGCCACAATTTACGACGAAGACAGCACGCCAGGTGATGGCAACAATGACCAGCTGGGCGACTTGCCGGCACTGAACATAGCGACATCGGTTGCCACGGCCACCGAAGGTGGCAGTGATTACGTGGTCTTCGATGTAGTACGCACCGGTGATACCGAGGTCGACAGCACGTTCAAGCTGACGATTGGCGGCGACATCGAAGCGAGCGACATTGCGAGTTTGTCTTACAGCGTCAATGGAGTCGACTGGATTGCGTTCACCAACGGCGGTGATTTAACTCTGTCCGCGGCGGATGCTGATGCGACCTTGCAGGTGCGTGTTGAACCCACGAATGACGATGTGTTTGAACAGAGTGAATCGCTGACGGCGACAATCGCGGCGGCCTCGACGGGCGAAGCAGTGAATATCGGTACAGCGATCGCCAACGGTAGCTTCGTCGATGAAGACAGCACGCCGGGTGATGGCAACAATGACCAGCTGGGCGACTTGCCGGCACTGAACATAGCGACATCGGTTGCCACGGCCACCGAAGGTGGCAGTGATTACGTGGTCTTCGATGTAGTACGCACCGGTGATACCGAGGTCGACAGCACGTTCAAGCTGACGATTGGCGGCGACGTCGAAGCGAGCGACATTGCGAGTTTGTCTTACAGCGTCAATGGAGTCGACTGGATTGCGTTCACCAACGGCGGTGATTTAACCCTGTCCGCGGCGGATGTTGATGCGACCTTGCAGGTGCGTGTTGAACCCACGAATGACGATGTATTTGAACAGAGTGAATCGCTGACGGCGACAATCGCGGCGGCCTCGACAGGCGAAGCGGTGAATATCGGTACGGCTACGGCCAACGGTAGCTTCGTCGATGAAGATGGCTCGACCCCAGGTGACCAGCTGGGCGATCAGCCTGAGCTGAACATCAGCACATCGGTTGCCACGGCCACCGAAGGTGGCAGTGATTACGTGGTCTTCGATGTAGTACGCACCGGTGATACCGAGGTCGACAGCACGTTCAAGCTGACGATTGGCGGCGACATCGAAGCGAGCGACATTGCGAGTTTGTCTTACAGCGTCAATGGAGTCGACTGGATTGCGTTCACCAACGGCGGTGATTTAACCCTGTCCGCGGCGGATGCTGCTGCGACCTTGCAGGTGCGTGTTGAACCCACGAATGACGATGTGTTTGAACAGAGTGAATCGCTGACGGCGACAATCGCGGCGGCCTCGACAGGCGAAGCGGTGAATATCGGTACGGCTACGGCCAACGGTAGCTTCGTCGATGAAGATGGCTCGACCCCAGGTGACCAGCTGGGCGATCAGCCTGAGCTGAACATCAGCACATCGGTTGCCACGGCCACCGAAGGTGGCAGTGATTACGTGGTCTTCGATGTAGTACGCACCGGTGATACCGAGGTCGACAGCACGTTCAAGCTGACGATTGGTGGCGACATCGAAGCCAGCGACATTGCGAGTTTGTCTTACAGCGTCAATGGAGTCGACTGGATTGCGTTCACCAACGGCGGTGATTTAACCCTGTCCGCGGCGGATGCCGATGCGACCTTGCAGGTGCGTGTTGAGCCCACGAATGATGATGTGTTTGAACAGAGTGAATCGCTGACGGCGACAATCGTGGCGGCCTCGACGGGCGAAGCAATCAATATCGGTACGGCTACGGCCAACGGTAGCTTCGTCGATGAAGACAGCACGCCGGGTGATGGCAATAATGACCAGCTCGGCGACTTGCCGACGGTATCGATTTCCTCTATCAACAACGATGCGCTTGAAGGCAGCGGCAACAATACAGTATCGTTCGTGGTGGCGCAGGACAATGTCAGCGAAAGTGATATTTCCATAACCGTGACGCTCGATCTCAACACAGTTGAAACGATAGACCTTAGTAGCATCGTTAATTATCTTAATGCCAATGGTACCTCGGCGACTACAACTGTTGCCGCGTTAGTCGCGGGTCTGGAAATCACGCTACCAGCCAACAGCAACTACACCCCAGAATTTATATTCACCGTTCTCGATGACGTCATTTCTGAAGTCAGCGAGTCACTGTCGATGAGCTTGAGCAGCGCCGTTGGTGCCCAGATCAGTGCTAGTGCAAACTCGGCAACGGCGACGATCTCAGACAACGACGTTTCGCTTGTCCTCGATCTAGATGGCGATGATTCAACTCGCGCTGGTTTGGATTACCAAACGACTTACGCTGCTGGCGGTGTCACTATAGCGACTATCGATGCGGATTTAGATATTGATATTCAGCATGGCAATAACACTAACCTCAAGTCTGCCACCATCACTTTGGTGAATAACATGGCAGGGGATGAGCTGGTTTCTAGCCCGCTAGCTGGTATGACGGTAGCAAATACCGGAACACAGATCACCATAACCGCAGATGATGCAATCAACGGCATGAGTGTTGCCGATTTTGAAGCGGCCATTGCGAGTATTGTTTTCAGTAATACCGAGACTATCTATGATCCATCGACTAGAGAAATCCAGGTTGCGGTCACCGATATCAACGATATTCAGAGCAACACCGCGACTAGTTACATCGTATCGCCAGATATCGCCATCACCATTGATGCCATATCACTGCAAGAAGACCAGGCTGATTCTGTGGATGGAGCTGGCCTATTGATAGTCAATATGCACGATGCGATCACGGTGACTGTCAGTGAAGGCAGTGCGAGTACGCCGGAGGCCCTCGAAAGTCTTGTTATTGTTTTCGATAGTCCGTTGGTTGCAGGCGCCGAAGTCTTTGGCGGTACACTGGCAGGTGATGGTATGACGTTTACCATCGACGACCCCGCTGCGGCTTATGGTATTAAGCTGCCGGCCGATTATTCCACCGATGGCGTTGCTAATAGCACCGATAACAACGCTGCGGCGCTGACGTATACGGTAACAGCAACCAGTAATCATGGCAGTGTCAGTGAGAGCGCTGTGCCCGATTATCCGGGTGATGAAAACACGGCTTATCAAGTGGGTACCGGTATCACGGTAACGGCGACTGGTGATGTTGAATCCAGCGCTGTTAACGCCACCGCGACGCACACCGCTGGTGATGCTTATACCGATGTGCAGTTGGCTCTAGATGGCTGGGTTAGTGACACAGATAGTTCCGAGCAAATACTGCCGGTTAGTATCATCTTTGATGGTCTGCCACCGGGTGTGATTGCCAGCGTCGGTACGCTTAATGGTAATACCTGGACACCCAACTCCGGCGATGCCATCGATGCCTATAAGACGTTGTCGTTGAAAGTGCCAAGCCAGTACGTGTTCTCTATTAATGCGACACTGATGGTCAGCTCCGATGAGGCAGGCGTTCATCAATCACCCTTTACCGTCACCTTACTCGATGACCCGAGTAATAACAGTGCGCCGGTAATCGACCCTTTATCAAAGGCGATCTACGAAAACACCACCTATGTGGCGACGATCAAGGCAACAGATACCGATAGTTTGATATCGGCGCTCAGCTATCGTATCGATAGTAGCAGCCCCAATGCGGCGCTGTTTACCATCGATGCCACCACCGGTGTATTAAGCTTTATCAAGCCGCCGCGTTACGAGGATAGCAATGGCACGGCATACGAGGTCGCGGTGATTGCCAACGATGGCAACAGCGACAGCGCCTCGCAGCTGATGACTATCTCGGTACAGGATACCGAACCTGAGGCGCAATCCGATATGCGCTTTATCGCCAAGGTGGATGGTGTCGCGGTTGCCACCGGTAATGTCTTAACACCGGATGCGGCGCAGCAGCTAACGGGTGATATTGCGGATAATCTCGGTGAGGATGGCATCGGTTCGTTGTTATCGGTTAGCTATACCAACGGAGCCGGCGTCAAGACCGAGCAATTCTTTAATCTCGACCCTGCCGATGATGGCGCTGAGTCGGTCAGCATCACCACCGACTATGGCGAGATCACCGTCAAGGCTAACGGCGACTATAGCTATACGCTCAACAACGCCGCCGGCATTCCCCTCAGTGCCGAAGACTTGTTCAGCTATACCATGACCGACGGCGACAGAGTGAACCAAACGTCTGATGGTAACGGTGGCTGGCTCGGTGGCGATATTCCATTGGCCGATGCCGACACCTCCACAGCGACGCTGTCGATCAATATCGGTGCCTTAACCCGTTTGGATCTCGATGCCGATGACAGCTCCAACCCGCTGACCTCGACCGGCCACTTAAAGAGCTACTTCGATGGCAATGGCGCGGTGGCGATAGCGGATACAGATACTATTATCGACCAGAGCGGTGGCGTTATAACGCTGACCAAGGCCGAGGTCACCCTGACCAATACCAAGACGGGCGATGACTTTACCTTTGTCGATGGTAATGGCGTGGCCGTCATCGGTGGTGTTTTGCCCTATGGCAACATCGCTTACACCGTTACTACCGATGTGAGTGGCAATCGGGTAATTAACCTAGTCGGTACGGCCAGTGTTGAAGATTACCAGCTGGCTATCGCGGCGATCCGTTTCTCTAATAGCGAGGCACATCAGGATACCGAAGACCGTATTATCGAGGTTAAGGTTGGCGACGATAACGCTTGGAGTAATAGCGCCATCAGCGTGGTCGAGGTCGTCGACGCGCCCTCTGCCTATGCCGATGCGTTGACACTGACCGAGAACGCCAGCCAGAGCGGCACCAATCTGCTGCTCAACGATGTCGATATGGATACGGCTGCGGCAGATTTGGCGCTGACATCGATACGCTATACCGACGGAGGCGGAGACGTGGTGGTCGTTGACTTCGCCGGTCAGGCATCGCTGACTTTTACCACTGAAGTCGGTGGTACGGTGACGGTTTACAGCGACGGTAACTATGATTACACCGCGCCCAAGTCGTTGGATCACTCCGATGCGACGCTAGATCAAGATAGCTTCGATTATCAAGTGAGTGATGGAATTTTAGCCTCCGATTGGACGGCGGTCGACATTACGATCGACGATACTGCCCCTGTGGCGATGGACGACCTCAATGGTCTGCGCAGTAATGTGGCCAGCGGTAATGTGATTACCGGTGAGGGGCAGATTGTCGATGCCGGGCTGTATGCAGGTGGCGGTGCTGATACCGAGACCGGCGATACATTGACAGGCTTACACAGCGATGATGCTAATAATATTGGTGTTGTTTACGAGGGCACGACGTATTATTTTGCCGATGTAGGGCAGAGTTATAAAGAAGTAACGATCAGCAGTGATTACGGCGACTTGGTGATCCGCGACGACGGCAGTTACGTTTATACCAAATCCGTAGCGGGAACCGTTATTTTGGCCGCAGGGAATACAGTGCAGGACTGGACCTCAACAGTTGATATTTATGGTTTCAGAAATGACACAACCTATCGTAGTGGCGCTAATATTGACAAATCAATACTGGCCAATGCCAGTGAGCTGGGATCTGCTGCGGATACACATAATGATGGACAGGGGGCTGAGTTATCGGGTTCTGGCCTGGGTGTTGCGGGTGGCTCAAGAACGGAGATCGATAGTTCTGAAGCGATTGTTATAGACCTACATGGTGAGGCAAGGCAGTCTGTAGATATTCAGCTATCTGGCTTTATAGCGCCATTTACTAAAGCAGGTTGGCGAGCTTACGATATCAATGGCAATGTTATTAGCACTGGCAATGAAGGGAGTAGCTCTTTTACTGTATCGGCCAGCCAGGATATTCGGTATATTGAATTTACTTCGACGGCATACGACTTCTATATTACATCCATCAGCTATGAAGTTGTTCCGCCCGCTTTATGGCAAGACCAGGTATTCGAATACACCCTCATCGATGCCGATGGCTCTACAACGACGGCTGAATTAACCATTCAGGACACCTTCCCGACGACTGTTGCTGTCGCGGCCGATACTAACAGCGTCTATGAGTCGGGGCTGGATACCAACGGCAGCGAAGCCAGCACCGATAAGGAGATAGCGTCAGGTAATCTACTGGATAACGATTCGGCTGAATCTATCAGTCATTTCATCGTCGGAGCGGGTACGCCGGTTGCGGTCTCAGGTGCAAGCGCAAGCTATACCACCGCCTATGGCGAATTGACCGTCTACTTCCAAGATGGTGGCGGATACAAGGCCGGTGATTATGTCTATACACTGACGGGTAATACGACCGACCATACTGGAGCAAATGACGACAGCCTTACCGAGGTATTCACTTATCGGGTCGACGATTCGGCAGACCCTGCCGCCAACCCAGACAGTACCAGCACGTTAACGGTCACCATCCATGACGATACGCCTAACGGTAACCCGGTTATCGACAGCATGAAGACTCAGGCCGAGCCCAATATTACCAACTTAACCCTGGTATTGGATTCGTCGGGCAGTATGCGGGCCGATGTCGATGGTAAGAGTTATCTGGAATTTGCCGTGGCAGCACTGAAGGATTTGATTGCCGCCGCCGATGCTGCCGGTAACGTCAATATCCATATTATCGATTTTGATAACGATATCGTCAGCTCGGGTTGGATTGTCGATGATGTTGAGGCGGCCTACGCCTTCCTCGACACCATGGATGAGGGTGGCACCACCAATTATAAGATGGCGTTGGAAGAAGTGATGGCTGTGGGTAACGGCCCAGCGAATGCCGACACCTCATCGGTCTATTTCCTCTCTGATGGTGTGCCTTATCCTTATAACAGTGCCAGAGTTGATGCAACGACTGAGGCTAACTGGAAGGATTATTTGAGTAATGGCGGCGAGCCGATTAATGCCTACGGTGTCGGTATTGGCACTGGCAGTGTCGACTTAAAGGATTTGCAGCCGATCGCCTATCCGCAAGCCGATAAAGCGTTTGTGTTAACCGATGTTCGCGATCTATCCACCAAACTATTGGAAACCCTGTCGGATGATATTCTGGCGGGAACTCTAGGCTTGCTGGGTACCGCTAACGGCAGCGGTATATTGTTAGGGGCCGACGGTGGCTTTATCGAAGAAATCGTCATCGATGGCGATACCTACAGCTTTGACTTCGACAATAAAGAAATCAGCCGACAGCTGCAGGGTGCAGCGTCGGCCGTTGTTATCTTGACCGGCGCCAGCAGTATGGATGTGATTACCGACTTGGGCGGCGAGTTAAACTTCAACTTCGAAACTGGCGAGTATAACTATGTGTTGAAGCTGGATGACAACCTGCTGGATAAGGAGGTTTTTGATGTCACTGC
Source organism: Sinobacterium norvegicum (assembly GCF_923077115.1). NCBI lineage: Bacteria > Pseudomonadati > Pseudomonadota > Gammaproteobacteria > Cellvibrionales > Spongiibacteraceae > Sinobacterium > Sinobacterium norvegicum. The sequence continues at coordinate 30,176 of NZ_CAKLPX010000009.1, read as the reverse complement.
CATCGATGGTGATGGCGATACGTTGGTGACACAGGTGATATTCAATATCGATTACCAGGCCAAGCTGGATGCCAACCGCGACTTTGTCACCAAGCTTGATGGAGGCACTGTCGAAATCCCGATGGAAGCCTTGTTATGGAACGATATTGGCCCGCTGAGTGAAGACGATGGTGTTAGCACCCGTGTCGATGGTGATGCGTCGTTGGTCGACGGTATTGTCTCCACCGATAAAACCAGCTTCACTTACTCGTTGGATAAAAATTCGAGCAATATTGATCAGGCCAAGGTGGTGGTTGAACAAGCCTCGGGACAGAATATTACCGGGTCTGAGCAGGATGATATCCTGGTCGGTAATGCGGGGGATAACACCCTTGTTGGTGGCGGTGGACTCGACGCCTTGGTGGGTGGTGCTGGTGACGACACCTTATTTGGTGGCATGGATGAGGATATTTTGTTCGGCGGCAGCGGCCATGACACCATGGATGGCGGCGCTGGTAGCGATATGTTTGTCTTCCAGCAGGGTGATGCAGACGGTACAGATACCATCAATAATTTCGTGACCACCAGTATAGGGGCCAACGATATTTTGAATCTGGCCGACCTGTTACAGGATGAGGAAAACAACAGTATCGATGGCTATTTAGCCATTACCAAAGATGGTAGCGACAGCCTTATCTCTGTCGATATTGCCGGCGATGGTGGGGCGGCGGATCACGTGATACGTTTTGATAATATTGATTTATTAAATTGGAGTCAGACGACACTGACCAGCGAGCAGGCATTACAGGAAATGTTGGCAAGTGGCAGCTTGATCGTTGATGAATAATACGGCTAAGGCTTTAGCAATAAATGATGCGCGGTTGCAAAAATTGTAGCCGCGCTACTGGTTTTAAAATTAGGGACAAAACATGTATAAAAAGAATATGATCCAAGTGGTTGGCGCTCTTTCATTAGTGGTTGCTGGCTCTGTATTCGGACAGCAGGAAGCCGCAGACAACCAGCCAGAAAAACAGCAGGTTGAGCAGTATTTGACATACGCACCGGCGGGTTTGGAAAAAGAAACACCAACTATTTTGGACAGTGACCAGGATGGTGTGACGCTGGATAAGGACCAGTGCTTGGGTACGCCATTCAATGTCGATGTGAACGAAAATGGTTGTAGCTTTTGCCCTGAAGGCAGCCTTGAGGATAAAGAAGGTTGCTATTACATGGAGAAGATTACCAAGAGTTATCCAATTCGTGTGAATTTCCCCTCACGTTCATACGAGATTCCCGATCAATACAAACCTGAAATTAACCAACTGGTTGAGATGTTGAAGGATAATTTGCCGCCAAAGATTGTTGTTGAAGGGCATACTGATAACATGGGTAGCGATGAATATAACTTAGAGCTGTCACAGCAGCGTGCCGACTCGGTTACCCGACTGATGATATCGTACGGTATTCCGTCGAGTATTATTGTCGGCAAGGGCTTTGGTGAGGGTTCTCCCATTGCCGATAACGCCGAGGATGAGGGGCGTCGACAAAACCGTCGAGTGACGGCAGTGGCAGAAATGAATGAAGAACAAAAGAAATATACCACACGATATTAAGCGTCGCGGTATGACCGAATATACAAACAGCCTGGTTGTCTTAGGCTGTTTTCTTGCGGGTAAAGCTTGGGAATATGAATAGTAAAGTTAACTGCGAAATTAACGATGTTTTACTAGAGTGCCTCTACTTAAGTTGTCGTTTTAAAAACAAGGAATGCTCGCGCTCTGCGCTGACGGCTGGCCTGCCGATTAAAACGGTATTAACCCCCTCGTTATTAACCAGAGCTGCCGCACAGGTGGGGGTTAAGGCGAAACAGGTGGCCAAGCCACTGACCGAGATTAGTAATAATCTACTGCCGGTCATTTTGTTATTAAATGAAGGCGATGCCTGTGTCTTGCTTCAGCTAGACACTGATAAGGGAGAGGCTGTTGTCATCCTGCCGAAGGAGTCGCTGCAGGAGCAGTCCATCCCTCTCGATCAGTTGGATCAGCGATATTCTGGGGTGTGTTTTCAGCTACGTATTGCCCATCGCTTCGATGGACGCATTGATTCAGTGGTTGATGATTATTCAGATCATTGGTTTTGGGGCACTATTTTACGCTCCACGCCGATTTATCGTGATGTCTTATTAGCGTCCTTGCTGATTAATATATTTGCCGTTGCCAGCCCATTGTTTGTGATGAACGTCTACGACAGGGTGGTGCCTAATGCCGCCGTTGAAACACTTTGGGCGTTGGTGGTCGGTGTCTGTTTGATTTTTATTTTTGACTTTGTACTAAAGAAACTACGGCACCAATTTTTAGAGGTGGCTGGGAAAAAATCCGATATATTATTGTCGTCGCAAATCTATGCCAAGACGCTGGCGATGAAAATGATGGCTCGGCCAAAGTCGGTCGGCGCCTTTGCCAGTAATTTAAAAGAGTTTGATAGCGTCAGAAGCTTTATTACCTCCACCACCATGATTGCAGTGGCGGACCTTCCCTTTGTGATCCTTTTCCTAGCAGTGATTTACTATGTCGGCGGCAGCCTGGTGGTAGTGCCGCTGGTGAGCATGCCAATAGTGATTATCTACGGCCTTATTGCCCAGTTTGCTGTACAACGGGCTATTGAGAAAACCTATAAGCTCAGTGCGCAGAAGAATGCATTGCTGATCGAAAGTTTGCAGGGCATTGAAACCATTAAATGCCTGGGTGCCGAGGGCAGCCTGCAGCATGACTGGGAACAGGCGGTGGGGCATACGGCATACTGGAGTCAGAAGTCCCGCGAGATATCGACCTCGACCAACCACTTTAGTCAGCTGGTGCAGCAGCTAACAATGGTGTTTATTGTCGTCTACGGCGTGTATTTGATTGCCGAGCTTGAACTGACCATGGGGGCCTTGGTTGCCTGTGTAATGCTCTCCGGGCGTATTGCTGGGCCAATATCTCAGATTGCAAACTTACTGGCTAATTACCAGCAGACTAAGACGGCCTATACCTCGCTCGATGGTATTATGGCCAAGCCCGATGAACGAGTAGTTGCTGATAAAAGCGTGGTAAATTTGCCGGCTATTGCCGGTAACCTGCAGTTTAACGAGGTGTCTTTTAGCTACCCAGAGAAAGAAATTTTAGCATTAAACAATGTGAGTTTTAACATTCAGGCCGGTGAAAAAGTTGGCATCATCGGTCGCATTGGTTCAGGAAAGACCTCATTGGCCCGCTTGCTAATGGGTCTATATGAACCCAGCGATGGCCGGGTATTAATTGATAATATCGAAATACGACAAACCAATATCAGCGATATACGAAAAAATATCAGTTTTGTCGATCAGGCACCGACGCTGTTCTATGGTTCGTTAAAAGAAAATGTCGGGTACGGTCAAACCATCGTCGATGAAAAAGAAGTGCTCGATGTGTTATCCGATGTTGGTCTTGCCAGCATGGTTAATGGTGACCCCAAGGGCTTGGATTTAGAAATCGGCGAGCAGGGTGTAACACTCTCAGGTGGTCAACGCCAAGCGGTGGCGTTGGCACGTGCATTGCTGCGCGATGCCAGTGTGTATCTTCTCGATGAACCGACCAGTGCGATGGATAATTTAAGCGAGGAGTTTATTAAGACGCGGCTAACGCAGCGCTTGGCAGATAAGACGGTAGTACTTATTACTCATAAAATGTCAATGCTGTCGATGGTCGACAGAGTCATCGTAATGGATGCGGGAAAAATAGTGGCAGATGGACCAAAAGATGCCGTCATCACCGCTTTAAAGAATGGCGAAATTAACGTCGTCAATCGTTAGAAGAGAATACTATGCAGTGGTCAACAATCGTCAATCGAATATTCCCACAGGACGACTCTATATCAGAGCAAGACCTTCCTTATATGAGTTCGGTCAGTGAGGCGCTGATAGAGAAAACACCGCACGGGCCGCAAAAATTATTTCGCCTAATCTTTTTAATTTTTATTGTGTTGGTTCTTTGGGGAAGTTTTGCTGAGGTGGATGAGTTCACCCGCGGCCTTGGTAAAGTAGTGCCGTCGAAAGATATTCAGATTATTCAAAACCTAGAAGGCGGAATATTATCTGAACTATTGGTTTATGAGGGAGAAGTTGTTGAGCAGGGGCAGCCACTGCTGCGTATAGATGACACCCGTTTTTCATCAACCATGCGAGAGACGGGGCTGCAGTTGGCTTACTTGCGTACTAAGGTGAAACGTTTGCAGGCAGAGTCAAAGGGTGTGGTGTTTGCCACGCCGTCAGAGGATGCCGATCTGTTTTATCAGCGCGAGTACTCGCTGTATCAATCCCGCCGTTTTGAATATAACAACCAAGTGTTCGTGGCAACAGAAAAAATTACTCAGAAAAATTTGGAATTGAAAGAGCTTAATAGTCGATTAGGAAAACTCAAAAGTAATGAGAAATTACTGGCCAAGGAATATCGTTTAACAGAGCCGTTGATTTTAAAAGGCGCTGTTTCGCAGGTTGATGTGATTCGCTTGGAGCGCAGCTTGAATGATATGCGAGGAGAGCGAAGGGCAACCGAGATCGCGATACCCAGGGTGGCCGCCGAACTCAACGAGGTGGAGGCGGCACTGGAATCAGTCAGCCTGAGGTTTAAGGCGTCGGCCCAGGCTGAGCTGAACGAGGCGCAGGCGACGTTGTCGCAAATGGAGGAAACCTCGCGTGCGTTAGATGATCGGGTGGAACGTACTCTGGTGTTGGCGCCAGTCAAGGGGACGGTAAAGCAGATAAATATACATACCATTGGCGGCATTATTCAGCCGGGTATGGACCTGATCGAAATTGTACCGTTTGAAGATCAACTGATGGTCGAGGTTCAGGTCAGGCCGTCAGATATCGCTTTTATTCACCCCGGCCAGCGTGCCTCGGTGAAAGTGACAGCCTATGATTTTTCCATTCACGGTGACCTTAAGGGCGAGGTTGTCAATCTCAGCCCCGACACGATTACTGATGAAAAAGGCAATAGTTTTTATCTGGCCAAAATTCTTACCGATTCAACCTTCTTGACCCGAGGCGATGAGGATTTACCAATCATCCCCGGTATGACGGTTGAAGCCGGTATTCTAACCGGTAAGAAAACTATTATGGCCTATCTGCTAAAACCCATTCTAAAAACCAAGAATGCGGCGCTCAGTGAGCGTTGATGTTAGCTGGCTCCGGCGATCTTTCTATATCCCGTGTAACGAAAAAAGCCAGACTAGCAAGCTAATCTGGCTTTTAAAATATGGTGTCGGGAACAGGATTTGAAATGACGACCTTCGCCGCCTTTATGCTAGCTGAGCCCGACGATCTTTCTATATCCCGTGTAACGAAAAAAGCCAGATTAGCAAGCTAATCTGGCTTTTAAAATATGGTAGCGGGGGCAGGATTTGAACCTACGACCTTCGGGTTATGAGCCCGACGAGCTACCAAGCTGCTCCACCCCGCATCAATGTTGGCAGACGTTGTTGCTGTCTACGGGGGCGCATTCTACGGATTTAACGACAACCGTCAACACTTATTTTCATTTAATCGGCCGCGCGGATTTTTTGTAGCAATTGCTCTACTGCGTGGCGCAATTTTTCTGAGCGATTATCACGCTGGAGGCAGAATAACAGTGTCGGTTTGGTGGCCGGCAGTGTGAGTAGCTCTGCGACCAGTTGAGTAAAGCTAGCGCTGGCGGACAAGCTGTTGGCTAATCGCTCCAAATACAGGGTGCACAGCTCTCTATCGGCCAGCATCAGGTGGAAGCGAGAACTCAGCGTGGCCAGTAGCTCGGCATTCTCGCCGACCTCATGGGATAGCACGTCGATTAACAGGCTTTGCACCAGTAACAGGTCCTGGCTTTGGCTAAAGCCTCTTAACAGGGTGGCGGCCAGTGAGGGATCGAGTTCATCGTTTTTTAGGTAAGCCGTCAGGCGTTTGCCAATGGCCTGGCTGACCTCGCTATTGACCATGTGATTCTCAAGGCTTTGGCAGAGTGCCGCCAGAACAGGCAGGGGTAGCTGTGGGATTGTCGTCGATAATAAGCGCTGGTGTTGCTGTACATTGGCGGCAATGTCAGCAAATCCGGCGAGCTCGAGTTGCTGCCATTGATCACGGTGAGTCTTATTCTGGCAGTTTTCAAGGTAGTGGATAGCGGCGGTATAGTGTTCGCTTTGCCCGAGTTTTAAATCTCGGCGTAGGATTGCATGCAGCTGTACCAGTTTGTCCTCAGATGGGGTAAAGACAAAAGGGTTGTCCTCGAGTAAGTCGACAGATTGTCCATCGGCTTGCAGTTGTTCCATCTGTCGGCCCAAACGATGGAGAATAGCGCCCATAAAATGTTCTCGGCTGGCGGCCTCAAGCAGGCCAAACTCATCGAGGGGCAGGCGTACAAACCATAGCATGGGGTTGGCCAGCATCTGTGCGGTACCGTCGTCGATAACCAACGCCAGCCATGCGTGGCGCATATAGGGCTGTGGATAAGCGCGTTGAATCTGTTCGAAGCTCTGCCAGACGGCGCTCGGTATTGGCTGGATATGACGGCCAATATCGTAGCAATTGAGGTTGAGTCCCAGAGTGCTAAATAACTGCTGTAACGTCTGTGGTGTTGTGTTTTCTTGGGTCATCATAGTGCCTTATAAACAGCATTTTTTGTGTTTTTTGCCGCTGCCGCAGGGGCAGCTTTGATTGCGCTCAATGGCAATGTCGTTGCGATGTTCGCCGCCGACAAAATACCAGTGCTGGTCAGCATCGCGTTTGAATAGAGAGTATTCGCGGTGCTGCAGTAATTGCTTATCTTCTTGGTGGTAGGCAACAAAGTCCACATGGTCACTGTGGCCACCACCATTGCTACTGCTGACTATTTGCAGTGAACACCACTGGCTTTGCTGCAGCCAATCAGCCAGTTCCTGTGGTTGATAGCTGGCCTTTGTCGACGCATGGGTGGTGTCGATGAGGTAGTCAACAAGGTCAAGACAGCAGGCACTGTAGCGTGAACGCATCAGCTGCTCGGCGGTTTCAGCATGCGCCGCGCCGCGGTGAAGCGGGCCGCAGCACAGGCTATAGTCTGTGGGTAAGCCGCAGTAACACCGGCCTGCTTGAAGTGTTCTTTTATGCATTGTGATCCGGTTTGCAGTGTCGAAACACTGTTTTAGGTGAAAAATAGTGCAATTTCGGGTATGGTGCGCGCATTTTATAGCAAATACAGTAGTGAAGGAAAATATGGATAAGTACAGAGATATCCGGCCTTATCGCGACGAGGAAGTACGCGACGTTCTCGACGGCGTGTTGAATAACGACGAGCTGCTAACTGCTATCGCCAAGTTGAAATTCCCCAAGGCCGAGCAAAAATTAGGTTGGCTGATTAAGCCACTGGTTCGCTGGCGGTTAAACAGTCAGCTGAAATCGGTAAACGATGTCGATAGCTTTCAGCTTGTTGTGAAAAAGTACATGGAGCATATGGTCAAGTCGACGACGACAGACTTTACGATATCTGGCCTGGATAAACTTGACCCGAATAAGCGCTATTGTCTGTTAAGTAATCACCGCGATATCGCCCTTGACCCTGCTTTTGTCAGTTATGCCCTGTGGCAGGAAGACTCACCGACGGCACGCATTGCCATCGGCGACAACCTGCTGACCAAGGAGTATGTGTCGGCTCTGATGCGCTTGAATAAGAGCTTTATCGTTAACCGCTCCGAGAAGGCACCGCGCAAGATGCTGGCGGCCTTTAAACAGCTTTCGGAATACATTCGCTATTCGATTACGGAGGAGGATTCCAATGTCTGGATTGCTCACCGTGAGGGGCGGGCAAAGAATGGTTGGGATGCCACCGAGCCGGCTATTATCAAGATGCTGACGATTAGTCAGAACCGAAAGACACAAACCTTTAGCGACGCGGTGAATGAACTCAATATTGTCCCCGTATCGATTTCCTATGAGCTCGACCCGCTCGATGCGGCCAAGGCCAACGAATTGTATACTCTCGATGAAGAGGGCGCGTATCAGAAGGCTGAACAGGAAGATATCAACAGTATTGCCCAGGGCATTGCCGGTCAAAAAGGCCATGTCCATGTCGCCTTCGGTGAGGTTGTCAGTGGTGAGTACAGTGGCCCAGAACTGGTGGCAGAAGAAATCGACCGCCAGATAGTGAATAACTATGTACTACATGAGAGCAATGCGATTGCCTATAAACTGTTGCATGGTCATCCACCGGCGCTGAATTTTGGCTCTGCGACTGTGCCATTTAGTGCTGAGGATATGGCGGCGAAGGAGTCGTCGTTTACCGCACGTATTAAGGCGATGCCAGAACAGCATCAGGAGTATGCGCTGAAGATGTACTCCTATTGTTTAGAGCGGCAGATAAAAAAAGGAGCTGATCACGTATAGTTTCTGCGCTTGAGTGACAAAAAAATACCCCGGTTAGCCTAAGCCAGCCGGGGTATTTTTTTGTCGGTAATTTAACCGCTACTGTGCCACCATCGCATCGAAGCGCTGTTGCAGCGATAAATTGGCGCAGGCAGGCCAACTGAACCATTGTAAGATGAGCTGCTGCTTGCTGCGACCTTGCTGGCCAAGCCCCTGGGTTAATTTCTCCATTTGCAGGGTTAGTCGCAGCGCTTGATCGGTCTCAGGGCTGGCAATATTTAACAGCAGTTCGAGCTCAATACAGAGGTGCTGATACTGCTCATCGGCCTGAGGTGAGGCGGCCTCGCTGATGCGTTGACCAACCGCCAGTCGCCAGTCGTTATCCAGTGTCAGCTGTTGCCACTGCTGATCGATCAGGTCTTGGCTGTCTGTGTCACCTCGGTCGCGTTTATTGAGCAGGGCAACAAAGTCGATAAATTGCTGCCACTGCTGTTGCTGCTGGCGACTGCCAATACCTTTGAGGCTTTGTTGATAATCATCACAGGCCTGCTGGAATAGCTGTTGCTGGCTCTTAAAGGCTTGGTTGGGGCGACCGCCGGTGTTGCGGTACTGCTCAACCAGCTGGTCAAACTGTTCGCGGCTGTCCTTGAGAGCCTGGTCATCGAGCTCGGCAAGCTGCTGTAGCTGCTCAATAATCAACTTGGCCTGATCGGCGTGCAGTTGTTGCTTGAGGTCGCGCTCGTTCTTGTGCAACTGGCGCTTGTCGAATAGCGGGTCGAGCTGCTCGCGTAATTCATGCCATAGTTTCTTGTCGATGGCATGGGGGAGCACGGCCAACTTTTGCCAGTTTCTTTGTATCTCCTTGGCCTGATTAATCGCCCCGTTTAAGTCATCGCTTTGTAGCAACTCCTTGGCCTGGTTAATCAAGGCACGCTTACCTTCAATAATAATATCGAGGTTGGCCTGACGATGATTATTGAGGGCTTTGATCAATTTGTTGAATTGATTTTGCAGCGGCTTGTGGCGTTTCTTCTCTACCGGGTGGAGTGAGTGCCACTCCTGTTTGGCCTGTTGTTGGATGCTGTCTATCTGTTGATAAGTGCTTTGCTGCCAATCATTTTGACTGAGGTACTGCTCAAGTTGTTGGCACAGTTGTTGACGCTTTTCCGCGTTTTCAACCCGCTGTTGCTGTGCATTGGCAAAATACGTTTTGCACGGTGCGTAGGCAGCATCGGCGGCTTCTTTAAATTGACTCCACAGTTCATTGGCTTCGGCTGAATAGTCACTGCCGAGTTGTTTCCACTGTTCCTGTAGCTGCTTGATACTGTCGCTGCGTGATTGTAAGTCGCCGTTGTCGTTGACTAGTTTTGCCATGGCTTGGCAAAGCTCTTGCCGCTTGGGGGTGCTGGCGAATTTCTGCCAGTCACGCAGCTCGTAGACGCGCTTGTTAAGGCGGTGCCAATAATTGTTCAGCGCCTTGGTATTAACCGCGTCATTATTTTTAAACTGTTGACGGATCTTATTGCTGAGTTGATTGGCAAGGGTCAGATCCTTGTTGTCGACGGCGAGCTCACATTGATCTAACAGTGCCTCTAATTTGTCACACAGCTGCTGTAGCTGCTCTTTGTCGATGGTGACGGGGCTTTTCTTGAGCTCAGGCTTGGCCGTACTTAACGCGGCTAACAGTGCCGGTGGTTTGGCAAAGCCCGGCCAGTTAATGCTGGCCAGTATCTCGGCTTCTGCTGGCAGGCCTTTGTCATGGCTTTGTTGTAGTTGTGGTTCGAGCAGCTGAAACTGGCTGTAGGCTTGCTTGATCGCCATCAACTGTTGCGACAAGGCGGTTAACCGATCGTTGTTATGGCCGGCGATGCTATCGATAATCGTGTCAAATTGTTGGCCCAGCGCTGGTAGATAATCCTTGCCGAGCTGTTTGACTGTGGCTTCAACATCGGCAACCAATTGTGCCAGTTGAGTCTGTTTCTGCTGGGCTAATAGCTCGGCGGCGGCCTGATCTTGTTGCGTCTTCAGCACGGCTTCGAGCTGTGCAACTGCCTCGTTAAAATGTTGTTGTTGCTGGCTGCTGAGGTCGGTGGCTAATGCCGCCCCGTGTTGTTTTAATACCTGAAGCTTGCCACTGTGCTGTGGCCCCCAGTGACTGCTTGCCAGGTGCTGGGCCTGCTTCACCAAGTCGTCCGCCTGTTGCTCTAGCTGCTGCTGTTCTTTTTCTTGCTGCTTCAGTGCGTTAAGAATTTCTTTGATTTGCTGGCGAACTTTTTTATCGCGATTCCCGACGGCATCAAGGATTTTTTTCAGTGTCTCTGGCTTGTTTATTCTCGCCGTTGCCTGCTGACGTATTTCGCTGCTATGACCATTGCTGGCAAGAATGAACAGTTGATCTTGATCGTTACATTGATCGATGAAAAGTTGTTGAAAAGCCAGGCTATGGGGCAGTTGGATCAGCGAGGTGATTTGCTCGCTGGTGAGACTTTGTGTTGTCATTCTGCTGGCAGCCAGGCGCGCGATCATAGGGTGTGGCGAGGCAATGAAATCGTTGATGAGTTGCGAGTTGTCAACCAGCTTGCTGCCGATCTCGCTGAGTTGTTCGCTGTCATCACACTGGCGGAGCCTGCTCAGCAATTGCTGTCGTTGTTTCGGCACGCTCTCATTGAGATTGTCAACGGGTTTGACCGCAGAGGTAGTCGAAGAGGCGTCTTTATTGCGAGTGAAACTGAACAGTTTTTTTAACATATAACGGATGCTTGTCGTTTGATGAATGGAAAGCGAATGTTATCGGCATGGTCGAATATTTCGGTGATATAATACCGCACTTTGCTGCAGATGTAGTCATCGATTAGCGCTCTATTAACAGGTTAGGTTTTCCTATGCTCAGCACCGCCCAGAAAGATGATATTCGCAGCCACTACAGTACGCTGTGTGAGAACAAATCGCTGATATCACGCTGGGGACAAAAGGTCATGATTGCCGAGATCGCCAAGACGCTTGGCGGCATAGATTGCGGTGACGACGATGAGCGCAGTGGTGACAATCACGTCTGTGTGGTCGAGGCGGGCACCGGCACGGGCAAGACGCTGGCCTATGCACTGACCTGTCTTTATATGGCCAAGAGTTTGAATAAGAAACTGGTGATATCGACGGCAACTGTGGCACTGCAGGAGCAGATAGTGCTCAAGGATCTCCCCGACCTTCGTCGTCATAGCGGCATGGACTTTCAGTTTGCCCTAGCCAAGGGGCGAGGGCGCTACCTTTGCTTAAGCAAGCTTGAGTCGGCAATGGAGGGGGAGGAAAACCCTCAGGCAGCGCTGTACCCTGATGAGGTCATTGCAGCCAGTAGTGGCGATGAGCAAAAACAGCTGTATCAGCAGATGGTCAGCAAACTGTCGGCCAACCAGTGGGATGGTGATCGTGATAGTTGGGAGGACAGTATTGAGGCGGAATATTGGCAGCCGCTGACCTCGGATCATCACCAGTGTAGCGGCCGCAAGTGTCCGCATATTAAGAACTGCTTTTACTTTAAGGCGCGGGAAAATCTTGATGACGTTGACTGCGTGATTACCAACCACGATTTGGTGTTGGCAGACTTGGCTCTTGGTGGCGGTGCTATTTTGCCAGCGCCAGCGGATACCATTTACGTCTTTGATGAAGGCCACCATCTGCCCGATAAGGCGCTGCAGCACTTCGCCCATCACAGCCGTTTAATCTCAACGCGCAAATGGTTGGAGCAGGCTGAGAAGGCGATGGCCAACTTAGTCAAAGTCGCCGGCGTGCAGGGTGAGATTGGCCGTATTATTCAAGGTATGTCGCCAGCCTACCAAAACCTTCGTGAGCAATCGACAATGGTCAAGGCGATGGTTGAACCCTTGTTTGGCGATGTCGCGGAGAGCAATAGTCGCAACGGTATTCATCACCGCTTTGATAACGGCATTATTCCAGCGTCGCTGCGCGAGATAGCGGTATCGCTGAAAGCTGATTATATTCGTCTAACAGAAGGCTTTGAGCGAATCCTCAAAGAGCTCGATGAGAGTATGGGGGATAACGGCGGTGATCTGCCCAAGCATGAGGCCGAGTTGTGGTACCCGGCGGTGGGTATGTTGCGTAACCGTGCTGACGGTAATGCTCAGTTATGGTTGCAATATGCTATTGAGGATGAACCCGGCAAGCCGCCGATGGGGCGTTGGATTAGCTATGTCGATAATACTGGGGCGGGGGACTTTGAAATTTGTGCCAGCCCAATTATGGCATCGCACACCCTTTATAACCATCTGTGGAGCCGCTGTTTTGGTGCTGTGGTCACCTCTGCAACGCTGACGGCTCTGGGTAACTTTGAACGTTTTATTCGGCGCTCAGGGGTGCCGCGCAACAGTAATATGCAGCGTGTCGACAGTCCGTTCAACTACCCACAGGCTGCCGAGTTAATCGTGCCTAACTTCGCCGACCCGAGTAATGCCATGGCGCATACCGAGGCGATTATCGACGACTTACCATCGCGTTTTGGTGCCACCGAGGGTGCTCTGGTGCTGTTCTCATCCCGCAAGCAAATGCGGGATGTGTATTTTGAACTGCCCAGTGAATTTCGAGAAAAGGTGTTGTTGCAGGATGATTACAGTAAGCATGCCTTGATCAGCAAGCACAAAAAAACCATCGATGATGGTGCTGGCAGTGTGATTTTTGGCCTCGCCTCGATGGCCGAGGGTGTTGATTTGCCCGGCGATTACTGTCGCTATGTGGTGATTGCCAAGATTCCTTTTGCGGTGCCGGATGACCCGGTTGAAGCCGCGCTTTCGGAGTGGGTGGAGGCCGGCGGCGGCAACCCCTTTATGGAAATTACCGTGCCCGATGCGGCGATAAAGCTAGTGCAGGCCTGTGGTCGTTTGTTAAGAAATGAAAGCGACACCGGCAAGGTTGCGATTCTCGATAGTCGATTGCTGACGCGACGTTATGGTAAGGCCATATTGAATTCACTGCCGCCATTTACTCAACGCTTGGGCTAGTACTGTGTCGGATATCTACCAAGTCAGCAGTACCTTTTTAGCTCAAATTGAGGCAGAGCTGAGGGCTATGCAACTGTGGCAGGTTGAACGCCCCAGCGAACAGGCCTTGGCCAGCAAACAACCGTTTTGTCTGGATACACTTCGGTTTGAGCAGTGGTTGCAGTTTATCTTTGTCGAGAGAATGATGTGGCTAATTGATCAGCGGCAGGCGCTGCCAGAGCAGTTTGGCTTGGCGCCAATGTGTGAGGAAAGTTTTGTCGCCAGGGGTATTGATGGTCGTCGTCTGTCAGTGTTACTCAAACGCCTCGATGAGGCGCTGAGTGCCGGCTGAGGTCTAGGCCTGCTGGCTGAAGTGTTCAATACTAAAGGCGACGCGCTCTTCAACAGTACGGTTAATCCCTTTTTGCGCCTCGACCAACTGCAGTCGGGGGAGCAAGCCTTGATTATTGGCAATTTGAATTGCCAAGCCCGGACGGGCATTTAGCTCAAGTATCAGTGGCCCTTTCTGTTTATCGAGAACAATGTCCGCGCCCATATAGCCGAGCTCGGTCACTTCAAAACAGGCGGCCGATAAGGGTAAGATTGCGTCCCAGTGGGGAATGGCAAGCTCGCTGAAATCGTATTGAGTATCGGGATGAATCTGAACTGGCGTATCGTATTGTACGGCGTTAACCGCCTTGCCTGTGGCCAGATCAATACCAACACCAACAGCCCCCTGGTGCAGGTTGGCCTTGCCGTCTGAGGCCTTGGTCGACAAGCGCAGCATGGCCATGACAGGGTAGCCCTGAAAGACGATGACGCGAATATCGGGAACGCCCTGATAGCTGTAGTGATCGAAGATGGGGTCAAATTCCACCAGCGTTTCAAACATGGCTACGTCAGGCTTGCCACCGAGGCTGTACAGGCCGCTGAGAATGTTTGAGACGTGACGTTGAATGTCCTTAAAGGTCACCTCTTCGCCACTGGCTTTGACATAGTTGTCGCCGCGTTTGCCGACGATGACGAGAATACCCTTGCCGGCGCTGCCCTTGGCCGGCTTGGCAACAAAAGCCTCGAGTTGGTCCAACGCCTGGTCGAGTTCTTTGACCTGATATTGCATGCTGACCACGGCGAGTAATTTGGGCACCGCAATGCCAGCACCTTCCGCCAGCACCTTGGTTTCCATCTTATCGTCAACCCGGGGGTATAAGTGTCTTGGGTTGTAGCGACTTATATAGGCAACGTTACGCTGGTTCATGCCCAGCAGGCCGTAGTCTCTTAGTCGTGAGGGTTTAGAGAAAAACATAAAACCCTCCTATTTCTGCTGTTGGTCGACAATGGGCTGGAAGCGACGCAACTCAGTCAGGCGGTAGCCGGTGTACTGGCCCAGCAATAAGATAATTGCCAGTAATACCAACAGTAATTCAGGGAAGTTGAAGGTCAGGTGGTTAACCAGAGGGTTGCTCATTGCCAAGTAGGCCAGCGTTGCCAGCAGCAGGCTGCCGCCACCCTGAACAAAGACTTCATGAGCGCCTTCCTCTTCCCATAGGATCGACATTCGCTCGATGGTCCAAGCTAAGATAATCATTGGGAAGAAGGTAATCGTCATGACTTGATCGAGGCCCAGCTTGGCACTGACAATACTGAATCCGGCCATGATACCGATAACCACAATGACTACCGCGGATATCCTGGCCACCAGGAGTAAGTTGAGTTTGCTGAGGTAGGCACGGATAAATAGACCGGCACCGACGACAGCGATAAACATTAATAGCCCCGGTAGTAGCTTGGTCTGCATAAAGGCGAGTGCGATCAGAATGGGCATAAATGTACCGGAGGTTCTGACGCCGATGATGACACGCAAGAACACGATAACTAGGGCGCCGATAGGCACTAACAAAATAGTTTTAAAAGCATTTTGGCTGGCGCTTGGCAGGCTGTAAATGGAGAAGTCAATCAGTGCTGTGGTCTCGCTGGCGGTATTACCTCGGGCGAGAGCAACCTGCTTCGCCGATAAGGGGGAGCGGACGATGGAGAAGCCAACCGATGAATCGGTACCGCCGATGACTTCGAGTAGGGCATCGCCACCGCGGCGCCATAGTACGACACCCTCTGGCACACCTGTTTCAGCAGTCAGTGGGTTGAGGGTCAACCAGCGGTCATTGTGGTAGACCTCAATAAAGGGGATTAACTGTTGCTTGCGACGGTTGTCTTCGAGTTGTAAGCCCAGCGCTAGACGGGCAGGGACTTCAGCAACGGCTAATAGGCCCAACATGGTCTTGGTTTTATTGCTGCGGCTGTCACTGTAGCCGAGAATCATGTTAGCGCTGGCATCGGCCTCGGTTTTATTGAACGTCTTGATAAGTTGTATGGTGAAGCTGCGATTGTCGGCAGAAATTTTGGCAATACGCTCGATCAGAGAGTTGGCCGCCTGCATTTTAGCCGCATCATATTCAGGCAGGTTGCCAAGCTGAGCAGGGCTGCTATCCAGAGTGTCGACAGCGTCGTAATTGTCGACGGCGCGGATACGATAGTAGAGGGTCTGATGACCACTGGCTTCGCGAGTACTCCACTCCGCGATGTTGTTATCGGATTGCTCATTGAAATAAAAGCCATAGCCATCGGATGATTGGCTATCATCTAGCACAACCAGGCGGCCATCCTTTTTCGGTAGTGTGAGCTTAACTTGG
Organism: Sinobacterium norvegicum; assembly: GCF_923077115.1. Lineage (NCBI taxonomy): Bacteria > Pseudomonadati > Pseudomonadota > Gammaproteobacteria > Cellvibrionales > Spongiibacteraceae > Sinobacterium > Sinobacterium norvegicum. The sequence goes on along the minus strand of NZ_CAKLPX010000009.1, from coordinate 14,139 downwards.
ACCGGTTTTTGGTGTGCTTGAAAGTCAATTTTAGCCTCAATCGACCACACCGGTACCTGTTGGCCTGGGGTCAAGGGGAAGTGCAGAGTGAGGTGCTTGTATGCTGTTGCGCCCAAACCAAGGGCACAGAGAATGGCGGCTATAATATACAGTTTGATTTTATCGGACATAATATAGAGTCTGTTTTATTAGTAGTATTAACGTTTACTTAGGCTTGCCCTGCGAGCGGTCTTGGCTGACATCAACGACGGCAATGTCTTTGAGGAAATTACGGCCAATCAACATGGGGAATTCATAGTTGCTGCGATCGGTGATATTAACTTCGATGCGCTGTTCAATTTTGCCTATTTTCAGTTGTAGCATAACGACTTTGCGGCGCAGTGAATCTTCGCCATGGCGCTTTATCAGTACGGTCTTCTCTACCGGGCGCTCAAGCTCAACAGAGGTGTCTTTACCTGTAGGTACGGTGAATTTGACCCATTTTTTTCCGTCGCGTTCAAATTCTTGAATGTTAATCGCGTTCATTGAGGTGCCCTTGGCGCCGGTATCGATTCGCGCCTCGAGGGTAAAGTTGCCAGGCTTGATAGTCACCAGCTCGGTGGCACCAATAATCGTCAGCTTGGTTGCGGGTATAATGACTTTCGGCTCTTCGGGCTCAACTTTTTGTGGCGGTACCGGGTCGGTTTTCGGTGTTGTAACGTCTTTTTTATCGGGCTCAACAACCACTGGGGGTTGTTCTTTAGGCTCTACTACAGGTGGAATGGGGGCAGGTTCTTGCTCTTTCGATGAGAGTTGAAAGGTTTCGCAGCCGGTTAATACGATTGCTAATGCAAGGGCGGTTAGTTTCAGCCTGTAGCTCATGGTGAGTCCTATAAAACACAAAAAGGAATATTGTCGATTAGATAAAAAACCAGCCGCTAGGTAGTAGGGCTGGCTGCTGGCTGGCGGTTTAAGACGGTTCTCGGACCGCCATAATCATTCTTACCAAATGGGCAAGGGAATGTGTTGCCATCTTTTCCATTACTCGTGCGCGGTGTATCTCTACGGTACGCTGGCTGATGCCGAGTTCTGCGGCAATCACCTTGTTAGCCTTACCCTCGACAAGTTCGTCGAGTACCTCGTTCTCACGGGCAGTCAAAGTGGCCAGATGCTTCTTAATATCTTGTTTTTCAAGCAGTGAGGCGCGCTGCTTGGTATCCAGGGCCAATGCCTGATTGATTTTGTCGAGCAACTCTTGTTCGCGATATGGCTTTTGGACAAAGTCGACAGCGCCGTGTTGCATTGCTTCGACTGCCATTGGTACATCGCCGTGACCGGTGACGAAAATAATTGGCAGGATTGATCCCTGGCGGTTGAGCTCTTTGTGAAGCTCCATACCATTCATTCCGGGCATGCGAATATCGAGCACGATACAGCCGAGCATATCTGGGTTATACGAATCGAGAAAAGCCTGTGCAGAATCAAAGCTTTTTGCCTGCTGATCGACAGAATCTAAGAGCAATTCTAAAGATTCGCGTACCGCATCATCATCGTCAACAATATATACTGTAGGTTTTAAGTCCATTAAAAGGCCTCGTTGCTGTTACGTAAATGTTTGTCGTTGACAAAGTTCTTTTATATCAGTCGGTTATATTGTTCCGATAATATTCGTTGTCATGCTAATATGGCAGCATAGCAAATCAACGTGATGACAAACAGAGTCAGCGCCGTTGAAACTAACCTATTACGGCATTTTTTAACGATTTTTTCCGATACGGTCGATATGAGCCAACAGCAAATACCAGCAACGAAGCCGAAGCAGATACGTTTTCGTCACCAGATAATGGCGTTGATGTTATCGATTATTTTAATAATGACCGCCTCGGTAATCCTTGTCGCAGTACCCGCCTCGCTTTACTCGGAGCAAATTGTCACCTTCGATCGGTTGAAATCGGCCAATCGGCTGAAAGAGTTTTGGGTCACCCGTGAACTGAGTGAAATAGGCAGCAGTGTCGAGGTACTGAGTGATAATGACAACCTGGTCGATGAGGTGCGATTTTTAGTCAAGTTGATCCCGCTGCAGGCGCCGCAAGAAACCTTGGATGAGCTGGCCGAACAGGATAATGGTCAGTGGCGGTTTGGCGATATTGGCAGCCTCTATTGGCAGAGCTATCGTCGCTTACACGCCTATTTTCGATTTACCGATAGCACCTATCCTAATAGTGATGTGCTGTTAGTCAGGCCTGATGATGGCTTGATCATTTATCGATTTGACCGCGAGCAAGGTTTGTTTAACGCGGTAACCAATCAGGCAACAGCGCTGTCGCAGTGTGTCAACAAGGCGACTAATACACCGAATCAATTGATATTTCAGGATCTCAAAGAGCTGCCAGATGGCACGGTAAAAGGCTGCGCCGCCAAGGCGATTGTCAGTGATGGCGAGGTAGTGGCGGTGCTGGTATTGCGCTATTCGCCGGATTTGATAAATTTTATTATGACGAAGCGACCGGGTTTAGGTGAGACAGGTGAGACCTATATCATCGGTCGAGACCGCTTGATGCGGACAGACTCGCGGTACTATCAAGATTCGACCATTATGGTCGAAAAAGTCGATACTGAAGCGGTTGATCGAGCCTATATTGAAGGTGCCGGTCAGGGGGTTATTCGTAACTATCAAAACACGGATGTTTTCTCCGTCTGGACACCTATTCAGGTGGGTGACCTGGACTGGGTCATGGTTGCCGAGATCAGTCGTGAGGAGGCCTATTCGACAATCCGTGCCAGCTCGGTTCAACTGATGTTATTCACGGGGGCGGCCTTTGTCGTATTGGTGGTGTTGGTCTACGGTTTTGCTCGTCGAACAGAGCAGCCTTTGCTGGTGTTATTAGAGGGGGCGAAGAAATTTGCCCTCGGTAACTACGATGAAAAGCTATCGACCAATGTGACCAGTAAGGAAATCTCGGATTTAATTGACACCTTCAATGATATGTCGAGCCAGATACAAGACCGCACCGAGGCGTTGGAGGATGCACGAAAGGCGGCAGAATTTGCCAGCCAGGAGGCCGACAAGGCCAATCATGCCAAGAGTGAATTCCTGTCGCGTATGAGCCACGAGCTGCGCACACCATTAAACGGCGTGTTGGGGTATGCGCAAATACTGCGTAACGACAGCAAAATTGATGCATCGCAGCGTGAAACTATTGTGTCGATTGAGGGGTGTGGCCAGCATTTACTCGAGCTCATCAACGATGTACTGGATATCGCTAAGATAGAAAGCGGTGAGCTGCAAATTGATTTGCAGAGCTGCCGCTTGGTCGAAATTGTCGATAGTGTGGTCAATGTGGTCAAGCCTAAGGCATTGCAAAAAGGCTTGGAGTTCAGGGTCGAACTCGGCGATATTCCAGAGTACATCGTAACCGACTCGATGAAGCTCCGTCAGATTTTGATTAACTTGATGGGTAATGCGACAAAGTTTACCCATAGTGGTTTTGTGACGCTGCAGGTATCGCCGCTGGATCAATCTCAGGAACTTTCATTTCAGGTGATTGACTCGGGGATTGGTATACCGAAGGAAAAGCTAAGAGAAATTTTCAATCCCTTTAAGCAAACTATTGAAGGCCGCAAAGAGGGGGGGACTGGCCTAGGGTTGGCGATCTGCCAGCAGCTTTGCATTGCTCTCGGTGGTACTTTTGAAGTCAACAGCGAGCTTGGTCAAGGCTCCAGCTTCAGCTTTACCTTGCCGCTGAACTATCAACAGACAGGTTTGCAGAATCAGATGCTGCCAATGTCTACCATGGTAGTCGATGATGTACCGCTGATATTAGTAGTCGAAGATGAAGAGTTGCCAGCGGAGACTATGCAAGCACTATTATTATCTCATCGTTATCAGTGTATTGGTGTCGACAACCTGGCGGCGGCAAAGGATGTGCTGGCCAGTAATTGTGTCAATTTGCTGGTGCTGGACGTCGGCTGTGATATCGAGGCTGATCAGCTGCTGATGGTGGCAGGTCACTGCGATAGTGCGCCATTTGTTTTGGCAGGCGTTAACTCTCAGGCAGAGTTGCCAGAGTGGATCGGTGTTGACCAATTCTTTGTTAAATCGTTAGAGGGAGAAAAATTGCTGCCTCTTATAGAGACATACTTACCTAATGCCCACCTACCTGCAGAGGCTGCCGAAGACGTACCGGAAGATCTGGTCGATACTGCAACTGTGGCTGATGCGCCGCTTACCAGTAACATCGATAACACCGAGGTGGTGAGGTTAATACTGATAAAACTCGAGCAGGCAGCAAATATAGGTGATCTGGCTGCGGTATTTGAGCAGTCTGCGTTACTGTCGGCGCAGCTTGGTGAGCAACATCCATTATATCAATCATTTAAAGACTATGGCGATGCGTTAGAGCTGCCAGAAATAGCGCAATTATCGCAGTTGATCTTGTTAAAGCTGGCGGTGTAACGTGATAAATAGAGTAAAGGGATAGGCTATGCCAGATTCAAATGCAGCCTCAATATTGTTGGTCGATGACAATCCGACCAACCTTCAGGTTCTGTACAAAACATTAAGCGATCAAGGCTTTCATCTTTTGATTGCACGCGATGGGCATGTGGCTTTGCAAATTGCCCGCTCCGCACAACCGGTGTTGATATTACTCGATATCATGATGCCTGAAATCGATGGTTTTGAGGTCTGCCGTCAGTTGAAGGCAGACCCTAAAACAGCGGCCAGTGCGGTTATATTCCTCTCTGCCCTGGGAGATACGACGACCAAGGTTAAAGGCTTTGAGCTCGGTGCTGTCGATTATATATCCAAGCCCTTCCAGGCTGAAGAAATCGTCGCACGCGTCAATACTCATGTTCGCTTGAGAGCGTTGGAGGTTGAGCTTGAGGAGAGAAATCGTGAACTCGAATCTGAAAATCAGCGCATATTATCCACCATGGCTGATGCTGTTTGCGGTCTCGACGTCGAGGGACGCATTACCTATGCAAATCGTTCGGCGCGAAGGATAACCGGTTATCGTGATGACCAACTGCTGGGTCAGGACTGCGCCCAGTTTTTGTTTAAGCCGGGCTTACAAAAAGGTGAGTTCGCCTACGACACGATTATCGATGACCTGTTAAGCGGCAAGGCGTTATTCAATATCGAGGTGACGTTATTCGCTAACAACGCTACGGAGCGTTTGGTTGCGGCAAGCTGTACACCAGCTATGGATGGTGAGCACCCCAGTGGTTTTGTTATTGTGTTCAGGGATATTACTGAGTTTAGGCAGAGTCAGCTTGAGCTGGGGGTGGCGAGAGAGCAGTTGCAATCACAGCAGCAGCACCTCGCTCATATCGAGCGGTTAAGCACCATGGGGGAGATGGCGGCAGGTTTTGCCCACGAGGTTAATCAGCCACTTACTGCGATCTCAAATTATGCCAGTGTTGCCGTCCGTTTTGCCGATAAGGAGCCGGTTAACCGCGATAAATTAAAAGACGTTCTGCATAAGATGGGGGCGCAGGCGGTGAGGGCCAGTGAAGTTATTCAGCGGCTGCGCGATTTTGTTAAAAAGCCGGTGTCTGGGATTGTGATACAAGATCCAAATGACTTAATTGAGGAGGTGATTCAATTAGCCGAGGTCGACAGTCGTAATAACAATGTGCCAATTAAATTTGAGCGGTTAGCCAAAGTTACTGCCGTAGCGGTGGATAATATCCAGATCCAGCAGGTCGCCCTCAACCTTATTCGTAACGCGATGGAATCGATGGCCGATAGTGAGCACCGTCACAAAGGCGTGTTGATTTCGCTGTCAGACGAGCGTCCAGGCTTTATCACGGTATCGGTAAGAGACTGGGGCTATGGTTTGGCTGAAGATGCCGAGCAAAAACTTTTTCACCCGTTCTACACCACCAAGGAGGCTGGTATGGGGATTGGTTTGTCGGTGTGTCATAGTATTATGCAGAGCCACCAAGGAGAAATTGGCTTTTCACGTAACAGTGATGTCGGCTCTACCTTTTACTTTACTCTGCCATTACAGCTGGATTTGTAATACAAACAGCAAAAAAAAGGAGGGCTGTGTGCCCTCCTTTAGTATTAGTTACTCGCGGTGGCCGCAGCAGGTATTTCACCTTCTTTTTCGCTGGCTATGCGCTGGTAAATCTCTTCACGATGAATAGGGATACATTTTGGTGCGGTGATACCAACACGGACTTGGTTACCATTAATGCCCAAAATTGTTAATGTTACATCGTCACCAATCATTAGTGTTTCGCCTAGGCGTCTTGATAGAACTAGCATGGCGTTTTCTCCTTGAGTTAATGTACATATTCTATTTTCATACGACTGTTGCAACAATTCGCAGTTTTACCTACGAGATTGCGTGATAGTCAGTATTGTTGGGTGGTTACTCTGTAGGGCGCTGCAGGCAAGGGGGTGAAGGGAGGGGGCAGAAGATTAAAGTTTGGTATGAGTTTACAAGCCATCTCGCATTTGTCTTAGGCGAGCTATGTTACACTTTTCATCGTGAGGCGCGTTCAATGTTGCCTCAGTCACCGTTGTTGTTTTATATAGAGGAAATCATGGGCATTCTACGCTTCAGGTCAATCTTGGCCATCGTTTTAATCTCGGCATGTTCATCGGTTTTTGCTGCTTGTGAACAGCCGTTGCGAATAGGCGTAACTGCAAACTACCCTCCGATGGTGTTTAAGCAGGATGAGCGTTTAGCCGGCATAGAGATTGACTTGTCGCGTGAGTTGCAACGACTGCTCGAATGTAAGCTTGTCTATGTTGAATTGCCGTTTGAGCAATTGCTGTCAGCGCTGCAGACGGACAAGGTGGATATCATCATGGCTGGCCTCAGTATTACCGATAGCCGTAAGCAATCAGTGTCCTTTGCCAAGCCTTATATGAGTCTTGGTCAAATGGCGATTATTCGTAAAGATAGCCTCACCCTGCACAACAAGCACCCGGCGGCCATTTTAGCAGAGGGGATTACTGCCGGTTATGAAGAGGGGTCTACCGGTGAGAGGTTTGTAGAGCGATATCGCGACACCGTCGAACTGAAGGGGTACCCCAGTGCAGAAGTCGGCCTGAAAAAATTACAGCAACGAGAGATTGATATTTTTATTCACGATGCCCCTACCAGTTGGCGATTGGCCAGCAGTCGCGATCATCTCGATTTAATCAGTATGTACAAGCTATTAACCAGAGAGGACATTGCCTGGGCAGTATCGCCCAGCAAGCCAGAGCTATTAGTAGAGTTGAATAACGGTTTGGATACGATGCGCACCAGCGGTCGGCTGGGGGATATTATCAGTCGATGGATTCCGGTGACTGTCGAGGTCGAAAACACGGGTTTTTAATGGAAGGCCGTTAGGCCGGCCTTCGTGTTTAGCCATTGTTTATCAATGAACAAAGGCTTCCAAGTTTATTTTATCAAGAGTCTCATTTATAACCTGCTCTCGGCTATGGGAGTCTGTCGCGCTGTCGAGCTCTAATTCGAGCTGACTTTCTTCAAGGCTGGCGTATAGATGGTTTTTTAACCTGCCTACAACGCCGGTCATAATCTCGATGGTTTGATCGATTTGATCGAGTGTGAGTAAAATAGTCTCGGTGTCTAACTTGTCTGAGTGGCCAGAAGACATTGATATTCCTTTAATGGTTAGAGGGCTGAATGATTCAGTGTATGAGCTCGTTATTATTTTGGTCGCTGGCTTGTACGCTGAGAGTGCAAATTAAAATAGAGTTAAGAGGATTTTGTCGCAAGGTGTAACCTTGGGTGCAAGCTGTGGATAAGGTGGGGGTATTTTTTTGGTAGTACTCGCTTACCCTTAGTCCCCTATTTTTAAGCCTTTTCAAATATCAATATGAGCAAAACCTGTATAAACGTTTTAGTTCTAAGTTGTATTCGTTAATAACCATGATCTATATGAGGCTATTATTGGCGGTGCATTCGGAGGTTGGTAGTGTTATTTTTGACCATAGACCAAGGCACGACATCTACTCGTGCGCTGGTAATTGATAGTAATGAAAACACCCTGGGTTTGGGGCAGCAGGCCATTGTTCAGCATTATCCCAATAATGGTTGGGTCGAGCATGATCCTGAGCAAATATGGCAGTCCACTTTAGACAGTTGCCAGCTTGCTATTGCGTCGGCAGTCGACGATGTGAGTCAGCTAGCAGCGCTGGCAATCACCAATCAGCGCGAGACCGTGGTGCTATGGGATCGTCAGACAGGGAAGCCTGTTTACAATGCTATCGTATGGCAGGATAGACGCACGGATGATTATTGTGATGCACTGAAGGCTCAGGGGCATGAATCCTATATTCAGTCGACAACAGGGCTGTTACTGGATCCCTACTTTTCTGCCAGTAAAATCAACTGGCTGCTCGATAATATTGAGGGTGCGCGAGAAAGAGCGGAGGCCGGCGAATTAGCTGTTGGCACCATCGATTGTTTTTTGGTGTGGCGGTTGACCAATGGTCAGAGCCACATTACCGATGCGACTAATGCTAGTCGCACTTCATTATTTGATATCCACCAGCAGTGCTGGGATGAAAAATTACTCGATATCTTTAACATCCCCGAAGCTATTTTACCGACTGTCGTCGATAACTCTGGCGCATTGGCAGTTTGTGACCAACAGCATTTTGGCCTGCCGTTGGCGATTAAGGCGATGATTGGCGACCAGCAGTCGGCTCTGATTGGCCAGGGCTGTGTTGAGACGGGACTGGCCAAATCAACCTTTGGTACCGGCAGTTTTTTGATGCTTAATACCGGTGATGTTGCTGCGATTTCGGAGCACAGAATGTTGACTACCGTTGCCTTTCGCTTGTCTGGGCAGTTGAGTTTTGCTATCGAGGGGAGTTTGTTCTGCGCTGGCTCAACCATGGATTGGCTGAGGGACAAGCTTCAGATTATTGATCATATTGGCGATATCGAACCATTAGTAAAAAAACGAAGTGACTCTCGAGGCGTTTATCTGGTGCCTGCTTTCACCGGCTTGGGCGCCCCATATTGGCAGCCAAAGGTCAACGCAGCGTTAGTCGGAATGACGCTCGACAGTGATCGGGCCGATGTTGTGACTGCGGCGCTACAATCTGTGGTCTACCAAACCCAGGAGTTATTGATGTTAATGGCGGAAGAGGGGGTGGCCCCCCAGCTACTGGCTGTCGATGGTGGCATGGTAGCCAACAGTTGGATGTGCCAGTTCCTGTCAGATATGCTAGCCATTCCGGTGGTTAGGCCTCGCCAGTTAGAGGCTACAGCTCTGGGTGCGGCTCGCTTGGCAATGCTTGCCTGTGGCGTCATTGAGGCATTGCCGGTTGGTGGGCGAGGTGAGGCTCGCTCATTTGATGCGACCATGTCCGATAGCCAAAGGCAGCATAATCTACAGGGTTGGCAGCGAGCCTTGATCGCTGCTCGCAGTATGGATCCAAGCCACTGTTAAAGTGGGCCGCGGCGACGTCGTGACTATTCGTCGGCGCTGAAGGCTACAAGATGTTCAACATGAAGGTTGACTCTGACTGTTTGATTGACACTGTAGTCGTGATGGCTGGGTATCAGGGCTTCAATCTCAATGCCGCTGTCTAATGTCAATTTATACAGGGTGCTGCTGCCACTGAAGAGTTTGTAACTGATCGTGGCGGGATAACCTTCCTCGTCAGGGCTGTTAATCTCAATGTCATCGGGGCGCAATAGCACCTCGACCTCGCTGTTGGTTGGCCAGCTGTAGGCGCGGTTGCCAGATATTTCGCCCAACTCTGTTGTTACTTTGTCAGGTGCGATCAGGGTGCCTTTAATGAGGCTGCCACGGCCAATAAAATTGGCCACAAAACGGTTGTAAGGTTCGTGATAGAGGTTGAAACCCGTATCCCACTGGGTCAAACGCCCCTCGTGTATTAGGCCAATTTGGTCGGCAAAGGCGAAGGCTTCTTCCTGGTCATGGGTGACGAGGATGGCACTGATGTCCAATGCCTTAAGTATGTCTCTGACCTCGAGGTTGAGACGCTTTCTCAATTCTGCATCGAGGTTGGAAAAGGGCTCGTCCATCAAAAGCAGTCTTGGCTTTGGAGCCAAGGCTCTGGCGAGAGCGACACGCTGTTGTTGTCCGCCAGATAGCTCGTGTGGATAGCGTTTTTCGAAGCCGCTGAGGTGGGTCAGTGTCAGTAGTTCTGTTAAGGTCTCGCGCTGTTCGCTTTGGCTTTTCTTATGGATGCCGAAACAAATATTCTGCGCTACTGTAAGGTGGGGGAACAGGGCGTAATCTTGAAAGACCATGCCAAGTGGGCGTTGTTCGGGTGGGGTGGTGTTATATTGGTCGGACAGCCGTTCGCCAGCCAAGGTGATCGCGCCATCGGCGAGTTCGTTGAAACCGGCAATGGCCCGAAGCACCGTTGTTTTTCCGCAGCCACTCGAGCCGAGTAGGCAGCAAATTTCACCCGCATTAATGTGGAAGCTCAAGTCTTTAATAATGACCTGGTCCTGATGTCGGCATTCAATATTTTCTACTGTCAGTAAAGCGGGCATAGAGGATTCGTTGTCTAAGAAAAGAACAGGGGCGGCACAGCCGCCCAGTCAATTATGTGCAGAGGTGAGCTTGGATCAGCGGTGTTAATATTTCAACTATCTTTGTGGCTGTCTGCTGGTTGATGGTCAGCGGCGGCAGTAGGCGAATTACATTGCCGGCTGTCACATTGATTAACAGATGATTATCGAGCGCTTGTTGTACCAGCTCGGGGCAGTCACGGTTGAGCTCGATGCCGATCATCAGTCCTTTGTTACGGATTTCTACCACGCCGTCGGTTGAGGCCAAGGCCTCACTAAGCAGGTGATTGAGCAAATTGCCCATGGCCGTGGCGTTAGCACATAATTCATCTTGTTCAATGGTTGTGATAACAGCATTGGCTGCCGCGCATGCCAAGGGGTTGCCGCCAAAGGTTGAGCCGTGGTTGCCCGGTGCAAAAATACCGTTGGCCTTGCCTCCTGCAATGCATGCCCCTATAGGCACGCCATTGCCTAGTCCCTTGGCCGTGGTGACGACATCCGGCTTGATGTTGGTATGCTGGAAGGCAAAATACTTTCCGGTTCTACCGTTGCCGGTTTGCACCTCGTCGAGCATTAACAGCCACTGTTGTTGATCGCAAATCTGACGCAGTGCGGTTAAGTAATCGTCACTGGGAATGTGAAGGCCGCCTTCGCCTTGTACCGGCTCCAGCAAAATGGCAACGATGTTGTCGTGCTGCTCGGCTGCAGCTTTAACGGCCTCGATATTGTCGTAAGGCACGCGGATAAAGCCTTCTACCAGTGGCCCGAAACCCTGTTGAATCTTGCTGTTACCTGTGGCGCTTAAGGTAGCCAGGGTTCTGCCGTGGAAGCTGTGCTCCATCACTAAGATGGCGGGTTTGTTAATATGGTGCTGGTGGCCGTATAGACGTGCAATCTTGATGGCCGCCTCATTACTCTCGGCGCCAGAGTTGGCAAAGAACACGTTATCCATGCCGCTGATGCGAGTTAGCTTCTCAGCGAGTTCAATCTGTGGCGTGATGTGGTAAAGATTTGAGGTGTGTACCAGTGTGGCAGCTTGCTGACTGATCGCCTCCGTTACCCGGGGGTGGCAATGACCAACGTTGCAGGTGCCAATACCGCTGAGCGCATCAATGAATCGGTTGCCCTGTTGATCGAAGAGGTAACAATCCTCACCCTTCACAAAGTTAACCGCAAGCCTGCCGTAGGTATTCATTATCGCTGTAGTCATGATCAATGTGCTCTTTGTAAACGCTGTATGCGGCGCTAGCTCGCAGGGAAACAAGCATTCTAAACAGCGAGATAGTTGATAGCAATGACTTGCTCCACGGCAATCTAAATTGGCTGAGGTAATAAATAGGGGAAAATAGATGAAAAAGTGGATACAATCGCAGCTGATTTGATGAGGGCGCACAAATTGCGTCAAGACTGCAGGCAAAGAGATTAACTATGGATATTATCGACACTATCAAAGAGCAAATTACTAACAACGATATTCTTATCTATATGAAGGGTTCACCAAATGCGCCACAGTGTGGTTTTTCTGCTCGTACCGTGCAGTGTTTAATGCAGTGTGGTGAGCGTTTCGCTTATGTTGATATTTTATCCAACCCTGAGATTCGCAGCGAGTTACCAAAGTACGCGAACTGGCCAACATTTCCTCAGGTGTGGATTAAGGGTGAGCTGGTAGGTGGCTGTGATATCGTTTGTGAGATGTTCGACGAGGGCGAATTACAAACCATGATTAAAGATGCTGGTGCTTCAGCGGCTGAATAAACATTGTGTTGCCGAGGTCCCGTGCCTCGGTAATCCACCCTTTCCCTCAGACTGACTCCGCGCAACCCAAAACCTGCCCGACCTTTACCCCCTAGATTGATTCAACGAAGAGTTCAGATTGAATAAGCTGGAGCTTTGTCGTGCGTCAAATAAAAGGCGTGCGAAATGAGTAGCGGGTTCTGGAAATTAAGGATTGGGGAAATAAGGCTCTTAACTGACGGAGAGAGGGTGCCAGATAAAAGCCAAAAAAGAGGTTATAACGCGTAGAATTGAGGGTCAGCTGTTGAGGCTGCGTGAATTGTTTCTTGAATGATTTGCTTGGCATGTTGTCCGCACTTGCCACACTGTGACGCAATACCGAGGGTGTTACAGACCTCGCGCATAGAGGAGGCGCCATCTTCAACAGTGGTTCTTATTTGGCTGTCAGTAATGCCTTTGCAAATACATACATACATAGTTAAGTCGGCAATTAGTCGTTATTGATGATGTGGATTTTAAATTAATGAGAATCATTGTCAAATACTTATTGATAATTATTATCATTAATTCCTGGTCATAAGATGTCGATAAATTGTTTTTATTACTGACTGTTGTAATCTGGTCGGATTGACCCAATGTTTTCCAGACTGAATTATTTTTTGCTGTTGCTAAGGCAGTAGAATGTATAGTGATGATTTTCTAAACAATAAATTAATTGACTAACGAGGAATTACCCATGGCAGTTTTAGTTGGCAAGCCTGCTCCAGATTTTACCTGTGCCGCTGTTCTAGCAAACGGCGAGATCGTTGATTCATACACCCGCTCAGAAGCAATGGCTGGTAAATACGGCCTAGTATTCTTTTATCCACTCGATTTTACCTTTGTTTGCCCATCAGAGTTGATTGCTCTTAGTCACCGCATGGACAAATTCAAAGAGCTGGGTGTTGAGGTTGTTGGTGTTTCGATTGATTCACAGTTTACTCACAACGCATGGCGTAATACCGATGTAAACGATGGTGGCATCGGCGCTGTTGAGTACACCTTGGCCGCAGATGTTAATCATGATATCTGTCGTTCATTCGATGTTGAGTCTGATGGTGGTGTTGCGTTCCGTGGTGCCTTTATTATCGATAAGGCTGGCAATGTGCGCTCTCAAATTGTGAATGACCTACCACTGGGCCGTAATATCGATGAGCTAATTCGTACCGTCGAAGCGCTTCAGTTCCACGAGGAGCACGGCGAAGTATGCCCTGCTGGCTGGAATAAGGGTGACAAGGGTATGACGGCCTCGCCATCCGGTGTTGCCGATTACCTGGCTGCTGAGTCTGATAAGCTGTAATAGCTTCTTGCAGTTTGTGACATAAAAAAACCGGCGTCAGCCGGTTTTTTATGTCTGGGATTTGGGGGTTGGGTGTCTGGTTGCTGGTGGTGGCCTGGCGCGTTGGTCTCGGACTACGGGTAACCACCTATCTGTAGCGGCATTTCAGCTTGTTTTTGCTGCTTTTTTGAGCGACTTTTGCCGTGACTGTAGTTTTTTTACTTTTCTCTCAAAAAGCCCTTGCGCGATTCAGAGCTCGTCCGTATAGTTCGCATCCGTCGTCACCGAGACAGCTTTTAAAGCGCCTCAGGCGACACCGTGAAGACCTTTATTTCACACCTTGTTTTTAAGCGGTTTTAAATCAAAACTTCTTACCAACAAAATGAAATAAAACGTTGACACGCCGCTGCGAATCATTAGAATACGCAGCCCGACATTGAGCAACACGCTCTGTCGACAAGATGTTAAGTCCCAGCGGCTAACATGCTTTTTAACAAATTGATCAAGTAATTCGTGTGGGTGCTTGCTGAGTGATTGTCTCCAAAAAGATAGTCAGATGCAGCAGGGATCTACACATACATCATG
>NZ_CAKLPX010000008.1 GCF_923077115.1 Sinobacterium norvegicum | reverse complement strand
GCGAAGATGACCACCGCTGGAGTGTGGCCGCCACACCGAGCAATCTCGGTAGCCTCGCCATCGATGCGATCAGTGGCGCTTGGACCTATGAGATCGACAACACGCTCACCGAGGTGCAGCAATTAGGCACTAACGAAACCTTAAGCGAATTCTTTACCGTCACGATCAATGACGGCCAGGGCGGCATTGTCGATCAGGTTATCGAAATCACCATCACTGGCACTAACGACGCACCCATGATCAGTGGCGGCCCTGCCTCTGTCATACTCACTGAATCAGATATCGCTCTAAGTTCTAATGGCGTTTTTAGCGTTACCGATGTCGACATAACAAATGTCGTCAGCAGCAGCGTCCGCTCGTTAACTATAGGCGGCAGTTCTAACCGCTTAGACATCGATGCGCCCAGCGATGCTGAACTCAAAGCAATGCTATCGACTAGTCTCAACCTCGATGGTTCGACAGACACAGCAAATCTGAGTTGGAACTTTAACTCCGCGTCAGAAACCTTCGATTACCTCGCCAAAGGAGAAACACTCGAATTAACCTACGTCGTTGCAGCCACGGATAGCGATGGCTCACCGCTTTCCGACACTGAAACCGTTACCGTCACCATTACCGGCAGCAACGATAACCCCACGCTGACTATTGACGACACAGGTGCGGTCACTGAAGACGATAGTCAATCAGTGCTTAGTGACAGCGGCACGCTCTCCTTCACCGACGTTGATAGCAACGATGTTGGTCATTCCATCAGCCATAGTTTCAACACCGATACAGTCTGGAGCGGCGGCACACTGACCCCTGCTCAGATCACCGCATTAACAGCGACGAATTTCACCACAGATGGCTCAGGCTGGGATTATGAAGTCAATAACTCACTCGTCGACTTCCTCGCCAAAGATGAAACAATTACCTTCAGTTATGACGTAACTGTGTCAGACCTCAACGGCGGCAGCGATACCAAAACCGTTGAAATCACTATTACCGGCACCAACGACATTCCTGTGATCACACCCGGTGGCGATGTCGACGGTGACATTTATTATCAGGATGAAAGAATCCCCGGCCAAGGTGGCACCACAGGCAACAACGCCTCAAAAGCCTCGATCAGTGGCGACCTCGACGCCACAGATGTTGATACCACCGATCCGCAAAACTGGTCTATTACAGATCCAGCCGGCACTTACGGCACACTATCCATTAACAACAATGGCACCTGGACATACGACTTTAATGACGACAGGCGAACCAAAAACAAGCTGAAAAAGCTTAAAGAAGGACAGGAAAAAACTGAAACCTTTGAAGTAGTTGTCGCCGACGGCAAGGGCGGGTTCGATACCGTGGCCGTGGTCATCACTATCACCGGTACCAACGATGTCCCCAGTATTCAGGGTAAAAGCCTTAAAGAGAACATCAATGAAGGCGATATTGAGGTTTCAGATAAGTTAAGAATCTTCGACGCTGACCAGCCCAACAGCATCCCCCATGACATCGAGATTAAAGACGGTGTACAAATTGGCGGTGGCAACGAGTATCAGGTGACTGGCACCTATGGCTCAATCGTCCTCGATACCGTCACTGGCGAATGGACCTATACACTCGATAACACACCCGGCGGCGCCACTGACCAGTTGCGCAGAAATCAAAAGGTAAGGGAAAACTTTGAGGTCACGGTGACCGATGAAAAAGGCGGCACGGTAACCAAGAACATCCAGGTCACTGTTAAGGGCACGAATGACGCCCCCGTACTCGAGGGTGTTGAAGCCGCTATCGATGGCGCCGTGATAGAAGATGTGGGCAATGAGCGAACCACCGGCACCTTTGGTTCCTCCGATATCGATAACAGGGCAAAACTGACACACTCTGTTGACGGCGAGACTTTAAGCAAAAACGGTAAAACCACCATCGAGGGCGAATACGGTTTCCTTACCCTCTCGGTCAAAAACGGCACCTGGGTATACAAACTGTATCAACCCGGCGAGCCTGGGTACGACAAAGTACAAGCCATCGGTGATGGCGTGATCAAAACAGAGGAGTTCGATATTGTCGTCAAGGATCAGTTCAACGCCTCGGACAGCGACAAGATTACCATTACCGTTGAAGGTACCAACGACGCCCCTATTATCACTGGCAAAAACACACAAAGCGTTGTCGAAGACAACCCTGGCAACACAAAATCAGGCACGTTAAAGCACGGAGATATTGACGAAGGCGACACACTTAATTGGTCTGTTAGCAAAGCCAATGGCAGTGACGTAAACCCTAACGACGGAGCTTATGGCTCATTAACTATTAATGAACTCGCCAACGGTAACGGCCGCTGGACCTATACTCTGGATAATACCAAGGCCAGCACTCAAAGCTTGGCAAAAGACCAGGTTGTAACTGAAGTCTTCGAGGTCACTGTTGATGACGGTAAGGGGGGAACTGACACGATTGAGGTTGAGGTGACCATCACCGGCACCAACGACGCCCCTGATATCACCGCCGCCAGCGACGTTATTGGCGGCGTTACTGAGGATAATTTTGCCGGTAATCCAAGCATAATTGACAGCGGCCAATTATATCATGGCGATGTCGACCAAGGCGCTACACAGACATGGCAGGTGATCAACCCTACCGGCAGTTTCGGCAGCCTGTCTGTCGATGAATTTGGCGAGTGGACGTTTACCCTCGACAACGATTCGGTACAACATTTGGGTATTCACACCGATGTACTGGGTAATATCACCAGGGACTCTGTCACGGACAGTTTCAGGGTCAAGGTAACCGATGAGCACGGTGCCAGCTCTGAAGTGACCGTCGATATTGTGATCGAAGGCAGCAACGATACGCCGACAATTGCCGGTAAACTCTCCGGCTCAGTCATTGAGAACTATGACGACGCCATCGATACCAGCACTGCCACAGGCCAAGTTAAAGCCATTGATGTTGATAATAACGATAGCCACAGCTGGGCGTTTAATAACGGCACACCCAATGCGGCAGGCTCTTTCGGCGCGATAGCCATTGATGCAGCCACCGGCCAGTGGGTTTACACCTTGGACAGCGACTTAGCCGCCACCGAGCAGTTAATCGCCGGTGAAAAAGCCCAGGAGACGTTTACCGTCGTGGTGGATGACGGCAATGGTGGCACCAATACCGAAACAATTATTATCGATATTGTTGGTAGCAACTCCTCACCAACAGCAACAGTCAGCGCCGAAAGCATTACCGAAAACGATCCGACTACACTGCAAGGCCAACTAGATTCTGGCGACCCAGATCATACTGACAATCACTATTGGACGCTTGGCAGTACTAACGATACAAGTCAATACGGCAAGCTAACCTTGAATATCGATGGTAGCTGGGAATACCAACTGTTCGATAACAATGCCGTCAACGCCATCAAACTCAATGACACGCGCACAGACAGTTTCACTGTCACAGTGACCGATGAGAAAGGCTTGAGTGTTGAGCAAACTGTCGAAATCTCCATTGTCGGCACCAATGATGCCCCTGTTATTACCGGCAATAATACTCGTACCATGGCGGAAGACAGCTCTATTGATCCCGATGACGCCAGTAAGATGAAAACCGGCGGTACCGTCAATAGTACTGATATTGATCAAGACGCCGCGCTGACATGGAGCTCCGATGTCGACGCAGTCAACGGCAGCGGCTCAAATCTCGGTGTCTTTACCTTTAACACCACCACCGGTGAATGGGATTATCGCGTCGACCTCGACAAGGTTCAGTACCTGGCTCCCGGTCAGACCCTAACAGAATCCTTTATCGTCACCTCGACCGATGAGCACGGCTTAGCCACCTCTAAAACCATTACCGTTAACGTCACCGGCACCAACGATACGCCAACAGTTATTGGCGGCACCCCCGCCGACGGCGACGGCTGGGATGTCATCGAAGACGCTGCCGACAATACCGTTGGCGGCATACTCAGCACCGACGGCAACGATGCTGACGACTCCCCCAGTTTCACCGCCGCCACGTATAATGGCAGCTATGGCAGTTTCACCATTAGCGCAGATGGCACCTGGCTCTATACCCTCGACAACACACGCGCAAGCACCAATCAACTGGCCGAGGGTAGCACTCAAAAAGAGAGCTTTACTGTTGTCGCCATCGATGAACACGGTAAATCAGTCACCCACACCATTGATATCGACGTAATTGGCAGCAACGATGCACCGACTATCTTCGGCACCTCTCAAGCTGCTGTTGCTGAGTTTTTACTGCTGGAAACACAAGGCCGCGTCATTGCCAGAGATATCGATGACGGTGACACCATCGAGAGCTGGTCTGTGGCTGTAGGCAATGAGCCCGCTGCATTAACTGTCGATGTGGCTGATAGCGACAGTGAAATACAAGGCATCTACGGCAAGCTGATTCTCCAGGGGGATGGCAGCTGGGTTTATCAGTTAGATAATGATGATCAAGATGTTAAAGATCTAACCCCGGGGCAGATTGCCGAAGAAGTATTCTATGTCACGGCTAACGATGGCAGCGACGATTCTGCACCACACAAAATCACCATCGAGGTGACTGGCAGCCAAGACCGCAGCAGTGGCTCCGGTGGCGTCAATCCGACACCAGAAGACCCAAGTCACGATTTAATCACCGATACGGTTAAAGAAGATACAACGATTACCGGCAATACCTTCGACTTTAGCGGTGCCGGCGATATCAACCCCAACACAATTAGTAGTGTGGTAGCCCTGGCCGATATTGGCGGTGCCTTTGGTAATATAACAGTCACTGAAAGTGGCGGCGTTTGGAGCTGGCAGTATGTGCTAGATAACGACAGCATCTTGGTACAGAGCCTCGACGAGGGTGAATCGATCACCGAGACATATTACGTGCGTGTGACCGATGCCAATGGCACCCATGATATTCCTGTTGAAATCACAATTAACGGTACCTCAGACGACCCCATTATCGATGCCGATTGGACGACTGGCAATGTCACCGAAGACACTGTATTAAGCACTTCCAGCCAGATATCTTTTGACGACGTCGACCCTGTAGATGTTAAAGCAGATGGTTGGGCGATTACCGATGGTGCCTTCGGCACCGCCAGCATTGACTCGGATGGCCGCTGGATCTACACCCTCAATAATAACAATGATACCGTGCAGGCCCTTAACCCCGGGGAAAGCATGACTGATGTGGTAACCGTGACTATCACCGATGTTAATAATCAGGTCTACACCCAAGACCTGACCATTACGATACACGGCACACACGACGCACTAGAGCTAACGGTTCCTCTTAACGACGTTAATACGGCGGTGCAAGAGGATCTTGTAGTCACCGAGAACGTCACCGTCGACATCCCCTCGGAGGCACCTAACTCGCGCTGGACACTCGATGACGGTAACGGTTCCTATGGTCAGCTAGGCTATAACAGTGACACCGATAGCTGGGACTACACCCTGAACAACAGCGCCGTGCAATCCTTGGCAGAGGGAGAACAACGCACAGACACCTTTACTGTTTACTTGATCGATCAGTACGGTAAAGCCGTACTGGATCTTAATGGTGACCCCGCCACGACAGATATTGTCGTTACCATCGACGGCACTAACGATTTACCTGTGCTGAAAAACAGCGTTGTTTCCGCGTCCTTTGACATCGATACCGGCACGGTATCAAACACAGTGAAAGCCACTGATGTCGATCAGGACAACCTCAGTTGGACCACCTCTGAAAGCAATGATAACAGCCCTCTGAGCGGCACCAATGGCACCTTAACTCTTGCCAGTAATGGTGAGTGGAGCTATTCCCTCAGCGCAGCCGGCATCACAAACTTAGCAGGCCTTGGTAAAAACGAATCTGCTAATGCCGACTCCTTTACTGTCTATGTCGATGATGGCAGCGGTAATTATATTGCTCAAACCATCAACATCGAGGTCACTGGTAACAACAAGGCACCGATCATTTCAGGCAATGCCAGTGAGTTCATCGGCAGCGTCACAGAAGATGACGCAGCACTGAGCACAGCCACTGGCAAACTGGATATTTCCGACCCCAATACCAACGACACGGTCAGCTTCAACGCTGTTGTTGATTCGGCAGGGACTTACGGCAAATTCAGCATCGACAGCGATGGCAACTGGGATTACGTCATCGATAACAGCAGCCATGTTAACGCGTTAAAGGCTGGCGAAACTCGCACTGAGACTTTTGTCGTCCGAGGCCAGGATCAACACGGCAGCCTGGTGAGCGAAACGGTTACGATTACCATTGTGGGGGCAAACGATACCTCGGTTATTGGCGGTACGACAACGGGGAATATTAAGGAACTTGCGCCCGGTAGCATCACCGGTGCTCTGGTTGTCAGTGATGACGACAGCGGAGACACCGCTGCCTGGTCAATTTTGACAAGCGCAGACCCCAGCGACAATGGTGCCAATTATGGCATTCCCAGCATTGACCCCGTCACTGGCGTTTGGAGCTACCAAGTCGATCCATCCGACCCTACAGCCAACAGTTTAGCCAAGGGCGAAACACTGCAGGATACGTTTACCGTCCTTGTTACCGACGGCAGCGGAGACGTGACCAGCCAACTGATTACTGTCACCATCGTGGGTGAAAATAATGCGCCAGCAATTTCCGGTGTACTGACTGAAGATGTCGGCGAAGATACCACCTCTATTAGCGGTCAGCTCGATAGCGGTGACACTGACCTCAGTGAGATCAATGACGATAGCTGGCAGATTATTGATACACCGGCAAACGCCGAGTGGGGTAGCATCTCGATAGACGACACCGGTAAGTGGACCTTTGTCGTCAATACCTCCAAGGCGCAAGAATTAGCTGATGGCATGTCACAGCAACTTGATTATCAAGTTTCAGTGACCGACCCCCATGGCGAAGTCAGTACTAAAACTGTCTCTGTAACCATCGTCGGTAGTAACGACTTACCGGTTATTACCGGTACCGACAGTGACACGGTGAACGAGGACACCGACTTGAGCGGTGGTAACCTACTCGCCAGTGGTAAGTTGAACATTACCGATGCCGACCTAGGACAGGCCTTGTTCAGCGCCACCGTCGTCAATAATGGTCTTTATGGCAACTTAACCATCGACAGCTCTGGGCAGTGGAACTATTCTGCCGCCAACAACCAAGCTGCTATTCAAGCATTATCTGAGGGCGAGCCGCTCACCGATACGATAACCATCAGTGCCGCTGATGGCACTCTCCACGATATTGTCATCACCATAATCGGCACCAATGATATTCCTGTTATCGGTGGCGATGACACCGGCTTAATCACCGAAAGTAACAACCCTGCCGTTAGTGAGTTAGTCGCTTCTGGCAAGCTTGATATAGCCGATGACGACACCCTGAACGGTATCAGCGAAGCTCGCTTTAGTCCGATGAATTTAACCAATAGCCTCGGCGTCTTTGTCTTATTAGCCGACGGTAATTGGAGCTTTACTGCTGACAACAACAATCCGCTAATCCAACAAATGGGCGAGAACGACAGCACCGATTTACGCTTTACCGCGGTCAGTGCCGATGGCAGCAACAGCCAAGAGATTGTGGTCACCGTCAGTGGCGTTAACGATGCCGCGACCATCACTGCCACCACCAACCCAACCCCTGTTGTTCAGGAAGACTCCGGTTTAGATGCCGGCTTCCTGGTCACCTCTGGCACGGTTACCGTGATTGATGAGGACAGCGGTGAATCCGTTATGTTAGTGCGCGAATACCAGGGCAACTTCGGCAAACTCACCATGCAAGAAGATGGTCAGTGGCAATATCGAGCCGATAACAGCCAGACAGCTATCGATGAGCTCAATGAGCAAAGCACACCACTGCAAGACAGTTTCACGGTACTCAGCGCCGATGACAGCGAGTTAGTCATTAATATTATTATCGAGGGTACTAACGACCAACCCAAGGTAGACGCCATCACTCCGCTGCAACTCACTATAGACAATGCTGCCGACACCAACGGTGTCGATGGCGCGGTTATAGCCAGCGACGCAGAGAATGATTCACTTACCTATTTGGTTGATGGCGCCACCAGTTCTGCCGGCAGCTACGGTACGCTAACCATGGAAGAAGATGGCCAATGGAGCTACCTGATCACAGATAATTCACTGGCTGAGAACGCATTATTTAAAGAGCAATTTGAAGTCAGCGTCTCTGATGGCAAGCTCAGCAGTATCATCACCCTCGATATTCAACTTATCGGCGGTGTTGAGTTACCTGAACCCTTAGCTGTGCAGTTAAATAGTGCCGCCCCCGAAGGGCGTTCTCTGTCTCAGCCTCAATTCAACAGTAGCGGCTCCGAAGATGAGGAGGCTGTCGAGCAGTTATTGAGCCAATTTGAAACCACCAGCACTGAAGGCGACACTGAAGCGGTCACACCAACTGTTGAAGCTGGCAGTCACAGCGATGGTGGGTTTGTCGATTTGACGATAACGTTGCCTCAGGATGAATTTAATCAATAAAAAGTCTCCGATATGTGCAAAATAGATTATTATAAAATCTATAAGCTAATAATATTTATATACTTTTAAAGGATAGCTTTCATAACAATGAGCGGCAATGTGGAAAAACAGGATAATCAGTGGCAGATACCTCGGCTCGCTTCCGAGGATACCCTGCTGGATGGCATCCTCACACTCGCCCAGTTGTATGGTCTTTCTGCATCGCCACAGCGTATCAATGAGGGCTTGCCTCTGATCGATGGCAGGCTCACTCTTGAGCTGGTGCCACGAGCTGCCAAGCGCGCTGGCCTAGGTATGCGTCTGATGAAAAGAGAGGCGAATAAGATTGATACCCGCACCCTGCCCTGCCTGCTATTAATGCGCGACGGCACCAGTGCGGTATTAACCCAAATGTCAGAGCAGGTCTGCCTTCTGATCGACCCAGTCAATAACGGCACCATCGAATTGACATTGGACGAACTAACAGACACCTACAGTGGCTATTTCTTCGCCACCCGGACGCTCTATCACTACCGAAAACACGCCGATGATGTCAGTAAAGAAAAGCATCTGCACTGGTTCTGGGGAACAATTAGCAGCAGTTGGAGAATTTATCGAGACGTCATCCTTGCCACCGTTCTGATTAATCTATTTGTGCTAGCAAGCCCATTGTTTGTGATGAATGTTTATGACCGTGTGGTGCCCAACAATGCTATCGACACGCTATGGACTTTTGCCATTGGCGCGCTCATTATTTTTAGTTTTGATTTTATTTTAAAACTGCTGCGAACATACTCCATCGATATTGCCGGGAAAAAAGCCGACATATTATTATCCGCCAAGATTTTTCAGCAGGTTCAATCGATCAAACTCAGCCATGGCCCCCAATCCACCGGTTCTTTTGCTAAAAACCTCGCGGATTTTGAAAGCGTGCGTGACTTTGTCACCTCTGCCACTATTACCACGCTGATCGATCTGCCCTTTGCTGTCATATTCCTCATCATTATTGGTATTTTATCCGGCCCCGTTGTATTGGTGCCTATTGCCGGCATTATCATCATCGCGATTTACTCAGTGCTAATCAGTATTCCGCTGAAGACATCGATTCAGAAAACCTATGGTGCCTCGGCAGAAAAAAATGGCTTGTTAATTGAAACACTGTCTAATTTAGAAAATATAAAATTACAGCAACTCGCCAGTCACCATCAACACCGCTGGGAACAGGCCAGCGGCGACATCGCCAATTGGAGCATGCGCTCACGTTTTCTTGGCCAGTCGTCGGCCAGCGTTGTCAGTTATATTGCCCAACTCTCTACCGTCAGTATTGTGATTGTCGGTGTCTACCTAATCAGCAATGGCGATCTGTCTATGGGCGGGTTGATTGCGGCAGTTATGCTCTCCGGTAGAGCGATCTCACCCATGGGTCAAATTGCCAGCCTGATCACACGCTTCCACCAGGCTAAGGCGTCCTACAAAGGCCTTAGCGACATCATGGCAATGCCGACAGAAACCAGTGAGGACAGTAATTACCTAACCAACCCCAGTCTCACCGGACACTATCGTTTCGACGAGGTTTACTTTAATTTCCCTAATCAGGTTCAGCCATTTCTCCATGCTATTAATCTCGAATTTAAGGCCGGCAGCAAAACCGCAATCATCGGCCAGATAGGTTCTGGGAAATCGACGCTGATGCGCTTACTAACAGGTCTCTACTCACCATCATCGGGGCAGGTCAGCATAGACGGAACGGACATCGGTCAAATTTCGCCGGCTGATTTGCGTAACAGCCTCGGTTGTATTACCCAGCAGAATGAATTATTCAGCGGCACGATTCGCGATAATATCGTTGCCGGTTACCGGCATGTCGATGACGATGAGGTATTGCGTGTCGCACAACTATCCGGTGTCAGCCGTTTCACCGCCGAAGGAAAAGCTGGCCTAGAACGCCCTGTCGGCGAGAGAGGCAGCCTGTTGTCTGGCGGTCAGCGCCAGTGTGTTGCCTTTGCCCGAGCACTGCTAAACAACCCAAAAGTGCTGATACTCGACGAGCCCACCGCTGGGCTCGATAATCAAAGTACCCAAAACTTTATTAGCAATTTAGAGAATGTTATTGAAGATAAAACCGTCATTCTTCTCACGCATAATATGAGTCTGCTAAAAACAGTGGATAACATTATTGTGATGAACCAGGGCCGGGTTGCCTTGAGCGGCAAAAAAGCCGACGTACTAAGCCAGCTGCAAGCCGGCATGGTCGAGGTGTAATATGCTAAAAACCATCGACCAACTTAAAAGATCAGACACAAATCAACGCCCCGCCTTCGACCAGGACTTACCTTACATGTCGGAGTCAAGCGCTGCGGTTCTGATTAAAACACCCCGTGGTGGCCGCTTAATTCTCTACACCATTGCGCTAATGTTTCTTGTTCTTATCATTTGGGGGGCGCTAACCGAGGTTGATGAAATCACCCGAGCTGAAGGAAAAATAGTACCCTCTTCACGAGTTCAAATTATTCAAAATCTCGAGGGCGGCATTCTCAACGAGCTGTATGTTCGCGAGGGGCAGCATGTTATTAAAGGGGCCGCCTTGCTCAATCTAGAAGATTCCAAGGCTGAGGCTGCAGTCATTGAGTCCAACGTTGAGTACGATGCACTGATCGCGACCGCTGCACGTTTGGTTGCCGAGGCCGGTAATACTATCCCCGTATATCCTGTTGCCGATACGGCTGAACTCGCCGGCTATATCTCAGCTGAAAAACAGCTGTATCTTATCCATCAGCAGGAGATAAACAGTGAGCGGCAGATTATCAATCACGCGGTCGACGAGAAACAGTTTGAAATAGACTCGACAACGCAGAATATTGAAGACCTACAACAACAACTTCGGTTGATGCAGGAACAGAAAAAAATCAATCAACCATTGGTTGAAATCGGCGCTGTTCCACGCTTGGAGCTGCTCAATATCGAGCAACAAATCAGCAGCCTAACCGGAGACATTAACCGCGCCAAGAATATGATTCCGAGTTTGAGCTCTGCGCTAAAAGGCGAACAAGAGAAACTCACCAGCCTCGATGTCAAATATCAAGAAGAGGCTCAACAAGAGCTCACACAAATCCGCGCTAAAATTGCCATTGCCAAGGCGGGAAAAACGTCTAGCAGAGACCGTATTGATAGAACCTCTGTCATTGCCCCTGTCAGCGGTACCGTTAAGAAAATTCATATCACCACCCTCGGTGGTGTCGTTCAACCGGGTATGCCATTGCTGGAAATCGTCCCTGATGGCAAGGACATTATCGTCGAGGCAAACGTAAAGCCATCAGACATAGGCTTCGTCCACACAGGCTTGCCCGCAAGAGTAAAGGTTAGCGCCTATGATTTCGCCACGTATGGCGCCCTCGATGGCATTGTTGAACACGTCAGTGCTGACACGATTATCGATGAACAAGGCAGAAGCTACTATATCGTCAGATTGCGCGTTGATGACAACACCCTGAATAACAAGGATGGGACGCTACCTATTATTCCAGGCATGCAGACCACGATTGACATCACTATTGCCGATAGGAATTTACTCGCCTATGTCTTTAAACCTGTAATTAGAATGCTGAAATGATCTTTAAGGCAGAATGTATGATAAATAAACATAATCTTTCAGCGCTGATGAAGGCGATAACCACAGGGCTAGCTCTTTCAAGCCTTTCCTTCAGTGGTGCATGTTTGTCCAATACACTGGAAGAGGTTGTGTACTATTCAATAACCAGCAACCCTGAAGTGCGACGCTATTTTTTCGACTATAAAACAGCTGTCGATGAGGTCAATATTGCCAAAGGCGGCTTACTCCCCAGCGTCGACTTTATCGCCTCCGGTGGCTATGAATCAACCTATAATGACGTCCGAGATTTCGATATTGACCAGGATAGAAATAATTTAACACTGAGGTTGGTACAGCCTATATGGCACGGCGGTGAAAACTATCATGAGATTGACCGTACCACGGCAGATGCACTGGCCAGCCGCTACAATCTGGTTTCACAAGCAGAAAACATGGCGCTAAGAGTCACCGAAGCCTATCTCGATGTATTGGCAGCAAGCGAAAACGTGGTATTGGCTGAGCAGAATCTATCGCTGCATAAATTGACCTCTAAATTAGTAGGGGACAAATATGATGCAGGCGCTGGCGACCGTGCCGACTTAATACAAATTGAAGGTCGAATCAGACGAGCCGAGGCCAATCTAACCACATCCAATAATCTTTTAATGAATGCGCGCTCCAATTATTTAGCGCTGGTCGGAGACTTTCCTGTCAACCTCATCATGCCCGAGGCTGATTTAGATTACCTGCCCAATGAAAGAGTAGAGGCCATTAAATTGGCCATTGACAATAACCCGCTGATGAAACTTTCTCACTTCGATGTTGAGGCTGCTCAGGCTCAGTTATCTGCACGCAAGGCGGGCTACTACCCCGATTTTGACATTGTTGCCGAGGCCAACCACAACTATCAAAACAATGGGTTTACCGGCCGCGAGAACGACAGTCGTATTGTCTTAGAAATGCGCTGGAACCTATTCAACGGCCTGAGAGACCACAACAACGTCAGTGCTGCGAGCTCTCAACATAAAACCGCCCAGCTAATCAGTAACGCCACCCGTCGACAAGTCGTACAGCAGGTTGAACAGGGGTGGTCGAGTTATTTAACCACCGAGAAAAACAGGCGTTCATTGAAGGATTATGTTATCTCGGCAAAAGAGACCGAACAGCTTTATAACGAACAGTTCAAAGTGAATAGAAGAACGCTGATAGATCTACTTGACAGCCAAAATGAACTCTACGCCTCTCGCCAAAGTTTTTTATCGGCTAACTTAGAATATAAAAAATCAATTTATCGAATCATGGCTGCCACCGGTGTGTTGTTAGAAGCCATGAAGATTGACATAGATGCTGGCATCGAATGGAAAGAAGACAATGAATAAATTTTTCCTTAGCGTTTTATTACTGATTCTGACAGGCTGTGCCGAGCACGTATACCCGCCCGAAGACAATTCAAACAATGACACTGAACAAGGCGTCAACGCGTCGGCAAACCGATCAATCAACCCACCTTATCAGGTAGGCACTCTACTGCCAGCAGATGCGGGCTTAAAAGATGCGGACAAAGACGGTGTTATCGACGCCAGAGACAATTGCAATGCAACGATTGAAAGCTTAAAAATCAACAACGATGGCTGCGCCTTGCTTTCGAATAAGCAAAAGAAGGTAATTTTTTCTGCTCATTTTAACACCGACGACGCCGTTATCAGCAACGATGACAAAATCGCTTTGGAACAATTGGCCAATGAATTTCTCAACAGCAAATATCAGTATTTATTAGTTGTCGGGCATACCGACAGCGAGGGCAGTAAAGAGTCCAATATTTTATTATCGATTGATCGTGCAGTAGCATTAGCGTCGGTGTTAACGCAGAAATACTATATTGAGGAGGATCAGATTCTGATTTCAGGGCTAGCCGATCAGCTCCCTGTGGCCAGCAATGAAGACGAACAAGGCCGTGCTGAGAACCGACGAGCTGATACCTATCTCACCAACCAAAAGAATCTCGACCGCTTTAAGTGGGATATTTGGAGTGTCGACCAAAAAGATATCTACAGTAACAACCAGCCAAACCAAACGTTCAAAATACTTACCTTTGAAGGGGTCGATCAATGAGCCACATTAAACGACTTTTTCTTATTTTGGTCATCACCTCAGGCCTATCTATTAACGTGTATTCGAACGATGACAACTTTGTCCGTATTGGCTACCTCAACTTTGATGAGCAGTACCTCTTGGCTTTGATTAGTCGACAGCAATTAATCGATATTGGCGCGCAGGTTAAGTTAGTGCCCTTCGATAGCTATTTCGACTTGCGTAATGCTATGTTTTCCAGGGATATTGACATCTACTGGGGCTATACTGGACAAACAGCGATTAATGACATTTATGCCACCCCACCTTATGTACAAGAAGAACTTTATGACCAAGTGAAGGAATTTGACCAGGTCAGCAGTTTTATATGGCTGCAGCCTTCCACTCTGGTTAACAACTTCACCCTGGCGGTGAGAAAAACCAGCAACAGTACTAATGAGTTAGAAACCATTGAAGACTTGGCCAAACTTGCCAACCAGCAAGCTTCTGGTGTCAACATCACGCTGCACCCCATTTTTTTACAAAATCGTATTGACGCCATGGAATATCTGGCCAATTTTTATGGCAGCAATATCGACAAATTTATTATCGCCACCGAGCCCACCTTTGACGCAATATACAGCGATTTACGGGATAGTAAGATTAATATCGGCCTGGCACACACGACAGATTTTCAGCTCGACTTTTATTCACTGCGCCAGTTAGCCGATAATAAAAATGCCTTCCCCCCTTTTCAATTAGCCCCCGTTATCCAGGCCAATACGCTTACCAACAACGCTGAGTTTGAACAGGCACTGAACGATATCTCTATTCGCCTAAATACTCACTTAATGCGCTATCTATTACAGCGCTGGAAGGTGGATAAAATTGGTGCCCGCTCAACAGCCAAAGAGTTTCTCTATGCCGATGAGATTTACCCAAATTCAGGTCGTAGAAGTTTATTTGAGGCACGACAGTAGTTAACGCTAATCACCGACAAAAGATCGCCACCTGATCGACAGCATAGAAAAATTTGTATTACCGCGCGTTTACTATCAAAATGGCCTCCATTTGACGTGGCGACGCTTTTAATATGACAGATCTATCACTCATACAGTATGGTCTCATTGCCATTGTCTTTGTCTGGAGCGGTTTTGTCCGTTCTGGCCTAGGCTTTGGCGGCGCAGTGTTATCTCTACCCTTTTTATTACTGATCGATAATCGACCGCTGGTTTTCCTGCCACTTATCGCTTTCCACCTATTGTTTTTTTCGTCTGTAACGCTGATCACAGCACGAGTTAAAAACAAAAAAAACGCCACCAACGTACCCTCTGGCATTGATTGGCCCTATTTTAAGTATGCCTTCAGTATTATTATCATTCCGAAAATTATCGGTGTATTGGGCTTGGTGACGCTGCCGACGCAAATCATGAGTGGTATTATTTTTGCTATCGTCACCGCTTATGCTCTCAGTTATATCTTCAATAAACCTTTCAGCAGTAACAATAAATATATTGATGTTTTTTTCTTAATGCTGGGGGGCTATATCAGCGGCACCAGTCTGATAGGCGCACCGCTTATTATTGCGGTAATGGCCAAACATGTCAGTAAGTATCAACTCAGAGATACACTCTTTTTATTGTGGTTTGTCTTGGTCACGATTAAGATGGCGACATTTATTTATCTCGGCATAGATCTACAGCTCGTCCATCATCTCTGGCTATTACCTGCCGCCGGCATAGGACATATTATTGGCCTACGCTTCCATCAACACCTGTTGCAGGGTGAACAGGCAGTATTTTATCGAGTCCTGGGGAGTATCTTATTAATCATCAGCAGCATTGGCCTCTACCAAATATTGGTAGAGGGCTAGATGTCAGCAAATCCGGCCTTAGCCGATAGAGGAAAAAACTGACTGTAGCTTTTCCCCTATCAACGGGACTGGTGAGCGACTCTCTTGAATGGCATTGATGAAACCGATCACCTGAAAGATAAAAACAATTAAGCCTAAAATGCCGATTAATGTCGCCAAACTGGGCAGCAAAGACATCACGATAGACAGCAACAATTGAATGACTACTAAACCAAATGACTGCCGAATATGAAAGCTGCCCAGTTCGGTTTTATTATTACTGTTCATGATGAAGGCAACTACCCAGCCGATAATCGTTATATAGCTGACGATGGCGACCATCTTACCGTTATCTTTCTCACTCATGGTTTTTCCCCAATATTGCTGTCTCAGAGGGGCCGATTCTAGCCCCTCAATAGTTTTGTGCCAGTCATCCATGGTAACGACGAGCGTCTGTTTCTCTTTCTCTTCTCCGCGCGGTCATTGGCCGCTATGGGGTTAAGCAAGCTAAAAATCTTGTTGCTTTCACCTGTATACTCCTAATAGAACGAAGACACCGTTGCCGAATCACATCCTTTTTCATGGGACATTTGAACGCGATTAAAAATTCACTAAAAAAATAGCACCAGCCTTAATACGCTGTATTGCATTGAATTTTAACTATCTGTAAAACAATACTAATATAGTAGATATTGAATAATATACTTAACTTTTAGTGTGGTTTTTATGCCAAAAATTTGTCTTGAATTAGCGATACTGATCATCATAGCCAGTGTTCTCAGCGGCTGCTCACTGTTCAAAATTGACCTTGAAACAGCAGAGCCAATGTCACAACAAGAACTCAGCAAGCGTTTACTGACCAGGCAGTTTATCCCGCTCTATTTTAATACCCTGCAAGATTCCGCCAATGACATCTATTACGACACAGACGATACAATGCTGAAGGCGAATACAATTAACTGGAAGATGAACAGTGAGGCCGCAGCCATTAATGCGGTCTATCAGAGTGATCCAACTATTGCCCTGGCCGACCTGATGACATTGGTGCGACAACAACTGGCACTGGCACAGAGCAAGGCAGCAACAGAAGACTTTGGCCGATATCAACAGCAGGTCATCGATACCTCGCAGCAGCTGGTCGATGACGCCGATCAACTGAGCCTGACGCTGAATGTTGAAACTGAGCACAACAATCTTATTCAGTTTGCCAACCAGCAGGCGGCCAACTATCCGCTTGATGACTTTAACTACCAGCGCGGCTCAATCTATGGCGACTGGCTAAGTTTCAACGGCATCGACCCCAAAGTAGCCGCGGCCAATCAGGGAACGCTGCCACAGGTGGTGGGGGATATGTCCGAGAAAATGTCGATTTACAGCCAACAAATGCCCAAAACATTGATTTGGAAGGCCGAGATGTACAGTGCCGACAGCCAACTGGATGTCCGGCAAATCAATAGTTTATTGAATAATTTGAATGCCACCTCGCTACAACTGATGGCGCTGACCAAGGATGACCCTGAGCGCATGGCAAGAATCAGCAACAACATCAATACCGAGGTTGATGCCGTGCTCGCCAAATTCAGCGAGACATTGAAATCGGAGCGTCAAGCACTAGGCCATGGCTTGGCTGTCGAACGAGAAAACCTGAAACAATTAATCAGCAGTGAGCGAGTCTTACTGATGGCCGATGTCGACAAGGTGGCAGAGTCTTCTATTAACGCTGTTTTTAACTGCCGATAAAATCACTGATAAAAAGTGTCATCGTCTACATTATCTTGTTCGTCATTGTGCTGCTGTTTTTACCCTTTGGTTTTGGCTTCTATATCGGAAAAAAACTAACACAACGCTAGCAGTAACACACCAGAGCGACGGGCTCCCCCCCCCCCTCGCCCGATGTTTGTCACGCAGTCTTTGGCAACTGTTCCTGTTGCTCCCAGTCACGCCAAAAATCTGAGGTCAGGCGGATTTT
This sequence comes from Sinobacterium norvegicum, assembly GCF_923077115.1. Classification (NCBI taxonomy): domain Bacteria; kingdom Pseudomonadati; phylum Pseudomonadota; class Gammaproteobacteria; order Cellvibrionales; family Spongiibacteraceae; genus Sinobacterium; species Sinobacterium norvegicum. The sequence continues at coordinate 46,481 of NZ_CAKLPX010000008.1, read as the reverse complement.
CTTGCCCAACTCCTCCAGTACCCCCACCTGTTTAAGCTCATACAAGGCGATCTCTGCCGTTTCGTATTGCTCCTCGGTGGGTACTATTCCACGTTGACGAAAGGCGGCTGTTAACCGCTCGGACGGCAGATGCGGTCCGGGGGTGTTTAACATATCCAGCACCAGACCCTGGCGATACAGATCGGTTAAACACCACTGTTCAGCGAAAGCCTCAGGTAACGCTTTGATCTCTGCAGTCGCATGGGTTAAACCAAAGTAGTCGACATAATCACCGCCGAGTTCGGTACTGAAATCCAAGGCTAAAATAGCATCGATCTTGGTTGAGGCAGCCAGCGGTAAATCAAGCTGCTCAATCAGCGGCACCATCGATTTCAAGAGGCAATACAGATCCTTCTCCGACTCAGTCAGTTCATAGTCCGCCGCGGGCAGATATGGCTTAAGACTGTCGTGATTAGCAAACTCTTCGCCACCAAGGGTAAAATTAACCAAGACCGGTTGCTCATGTAGCACAATGTTGTCAGGGCAAATAGCACCGTGATATATGCCCATGGTATGAGCGTAACTTAAAGCCCCTAACAATGACTTCAAACACGTTAAAATCGCCGCTTGGTTCAGGGTGTAATCCAGCTCTGCCAAGGTACCGGCATCGATCCACACACGGGTAATAAAAAAGCTCCCCTGATCATCAAGGCGGTCAAAATCTATCACCCGCTCAAGATTGGGATGATAAATTCCCACCAAACGACGATACTGCTGTTCAAGCTGGGTATAGCTCTCTTCAGCATTTTTATAAATCGTCATTCCACAGTTAAAACGCCCCAACAAGTGTTGTGCAAACCACGCCTCAGTTGTCTCACTGGCCATCATGCGTCGAACCAATTGGTAGCGATTATCAATAACCGCCCCCGCTTCGATCAACAACTCATCGTCCAAACCCAGCAAAGACTGACCGGTAATGGCAGCGGCCAGATAAAGGCGCAACTCATCTAAGGATTCGCTCTCACCGCCAAACCATTGCCCTATTTTACGCACATCGGTTAACAGCTCTCCAAAACTGTAACGAAAGCCCGCTAAATCATCACTGAAACTGACATTGTTGAGGACACTTAGAAACTCAATCTCACCGTCTTCGGTAATGAAAATATCCGATGGCTTCCAGCACCCTACCGTACAGCCTCGCTGGTGTATTTGTTGCAACGCACTCACCGCACTGCGCACCACTTCCATACGATGCTGAGCGTCAGCAAGAATCAGCCCCTCCAGGGGTTTGCCCCTAGGCATTCGTATCGGCAACACTAATTGCTCACCATCGTCGAGTAACGGCGCACAATAAGGCACGCCGCTGGTGCCGGCCAATTGTTGCAGTGTATTAAATTCTTGTTTAAGCATGGTTTCGAATTGACTACGGTGCTCGGCATTGGAAAACTCCGATCGCACCACAATTTTTAACAGCCACGGCAGCTCAAGATTATCCTGCGGGTAATCCGCCACCCATACCTCAAAGCCCTGCTGTTTTGCCAATCGTGTTTTCTTGGCGAAGTCCTGTACTTGCTGATTGCGCTGTTTCACCAGATCAATCTGTCCAATCATCTCCAATACCGCACGGCGTTGGCTATCGGTGATCCGATGTTGGTATTGACTGTTGACCCCCTCGGCAGTGGTCAGTTTTTCGATCACGTCATCGATACTGTAAACCGCATAATCGGGGTGCTTTATAAGTTCAATATCATGACCTTCGTGGCCGGTCACAAAGACGCCACCCTGGCACCAGGGCGCATGACTGCCATGGGGCATTTTTTTCTTTAATCGTCCCGCCAACACTCGGGCAATATAGGAGGCTTTTGAAAGATAATTCTCACTGCTACGGCCGTCTAACAGCCACACATGATGACCCACTTCGAGAGTACCCACATACCCTTTAACATCAATGATATAAACACCCCACTCACCGATAATCAGGGTGTCGACCTCCATAATTTGGCCGTTGCGGGTAGGGATATCAATATTAGTGAGAACCACATAGTCTTCCGGTAACTCGGCCGCCAAATAATCAAACGCCCACTTTTCAGACTCATTTACCGGTTTGCCAAATTCAATGTGCTGGGCCACTTACCGCCTCCAGAATTACTCTTATTATTGTTGTATTAAGTAACCAAACTAACACTATGTATTCGTAAAGCCAATCAATGCTTGATCAAATGAAAACGCATAGTTAATATTGCGGTATTAAATATGCGTTTACAGGGAACGTCATGAATAACAGCCAGCGAGTAAAAAAATTTGTACAGGCGATAATGAGCAATAAGATGGAGGATATAGTGTGTTTTTTTGCCGAGGATATTCGCTACCACAACATCCCTATGCAGCCACGCCACGGCAAGCAAGAGAGCTGGGAAGAACTCTCTATCATCCACTCAATGGCGACAGACATCGATTGGCAGCTGATCAATATAGCTGAAAATGATCAGGGACAGGTGATGACTGAGCGCCTTGATCGCTACAAGGTAAACGGCCAATGGGCGGAGTTTGAGGTCATGGGTATCTTCGAATTTGAGGGCGAACTCATCAAACATTGGCGCGACTATTTCGATATCCAAAAGTCGAGCGCAACGCTGAAACTCGAATGAGGCCAAGGCAAGGTTTGATACGCCTCATCACGCCGTGTTATTGCTCAGCGTCGAGTTCTGCCAAACGACTGAATACCGCCTCAGAGGGAAAGCCATCGGCAATTAAACCCTGCTCTGCCTGAAAGCGACTGACCGCAGCACGGGTGCCCGGCCCCATGACGCCATCTACACCGTTGGTATCGAAGCCAAGGTCTGTTAAGCGCTGTTGCAAGCCCTCCACCTCGCTCACCTTCACCACCGCCTTGGCCGAGGGTCGCTGAGTTAAATCATAGCCGCCGACGATTCTGTCGGCGAGATGTCCCACTGACAGCGCGTAGAATTCGGAGCGATTCCATTTCATGATGATTTCAAAGTTATCGTACAACAAGAATGCCGGTCCCTGATGGCCAGCGGGAACCAACAGTGTGGCATTTATATGTTCAATGGCAGGCAATTTTTGACCGTTGGCCATCACCATGCCCATCGCCCCCCATTCAGCAACAGTCATGGTCTGCTGACGGCCAGCCAACTGGTAGTTAAAGCCCGAGGGTAGGATCACCTCTCGCCCCCAGCGCTCCTGTTCTTGCCAACCTAAACCGTTGAGAAAATTGGCCGACGAGGTCAGCGCATCGGGAATGCTTTTCCACAGATCCACTTTACCGTTGCCATCACCATCACGGGCATATTTTACATAGGTCGAGGGCATAAATTGAGTATTCCCCATGGCGCCGGCCCAAGAGCCTTTCATCTTATCAAGATCATAGCCATACTCATCCATCAGCTGCAGTGACAGCATTAATTCCTGGCTGAAGAATTCGCTGCGACGGGCATCACAGGCCAAGGTTGCCAGTGAGTCGATAATGGGCATTTTCCCCAGGTACCCGCCATAATTCGTTTCCAGTCCCCAGAAGGCAATAAGATACTGTCCCGGAATGCCGTATTCAGCTGTCAGCTGCTTTAGTAGTGGTTGATATTGTTGATACAGTTCTCTGCCTCGCCGAATCCTCTGCTCATTGACTCGACCATAAAGGTAGGCCGAAAAGCTCTGGGTAAATTCAGGCTGTTTTTTATCGAGGGCAATCACCCGTTTGATCTCTTGCACCTGCCCGAGGGTTTGCTCAATCAGCGGCTCACGGAAGCCCTCTGCTCGAGCTCGGTCAGATAAACGCTGAATGCACTGGCTAAACTCAGGGCTTTGTTGTGTCTGTTCGACACGAGACTGCTGACTCACGCCTACAGAGCTATACGTGGAAGCGAGTAGAAGAATAGAGGTGACAAGATAGTGCATAGTAAAACCTATAAAACAGCGACGGCCAAGACAACGGCACGCGGACAAAACACCTTAATAACTCAACCATACTGTTTTAAACGAGGGATACAAGCGCGGATTAGACAAAGTGGGAGCACGGTAATGATTTGCTTATTGGCCAGCAGATTCTGCGAGAAATTTCTCCACATACCAGCAACTGGCCGTCAACGCGTAGCCCTGCTCTGTGGCCCAGCTAACCGCTGCTGTGGCAAGCAATTCGGCATAGCCCTTCCCGCGCATTGAAAAAGGCACATAGGTACGGCAAAAATCACAGTGATTATCTCCATCGAGCGTATACTCGAGCACTGCAATATGACTGTCGACAGCGATAAAAAATCGCTGTTGTTGTGGTTGATGACGAACGTCTGCAGTGGTCACAGAGTCACCCCTAACTGCAGCAGTTTCTGTGGCAGAACAGTATCGATATCTGCCAGCTCATGTTTGTCGAGTTCGATTAACTTAAAGCGGTATTTTTGGTAGACCTCTTTCTTTTCCATTTTAGACAACATGGATTTTGCGCTGCTTTGATCACCCCAGTACTCAATATAGATATTCTTATCGGGTAAATAGAAATCGCTGATGACGTCTTCCTGCACCGCTAACGGCCGCTCAAAGGCATGCAGTAAGCCAGCCATATACAACCAATTGTCAATCACCGCATAGTCGGCACTGGGCAGTCGGTGACCATCGAGGGCACAGAGGTGATTAGTGCGGGATTTCAGCACGGCATTGGGCTCAAACTGCAACGCCGACATGGCCCGCAGCAAGTGCCTGTTATGGCGTAACTCACCGGGCCAAACGACATACAAGCCCTGTTTACCACTGCGTTGCTGCGCCCCATGTATGCGCCCCAACTCTGTCGCCTGCCAGCCATCACTACTGCGCTCTAACCAGTCGAGTTCATGTAGGATTTCATTCACCCGTTTGCCGCTGAGTCCCGATGGCGCACCCAGCTTTGTCGCTGTCAGCTGTTGCTCATCTTGATATTTTGCCAGCATCGGATGATCGACAATGGTCTTGGGCCATACCACATACTGGCCATATCTCTCGCTCTGGACATAACAGCCACCATGGAATTCTCCCTGCCCGGTTAATATCCAGCTGTCATTTTCGCGCCGCAGCCAGTCCTTCTCTGCCATCAATGCAAATAACACCTTCGAGTCAACACCGAGTAGCTTGGCAAGTTTGGATGTCGATAGATTGTCGGGGTTCATCGCTATAAGCTCTCGGTTCTCGATCGGGTTCAGTGCCTGCTATGTTATACAATCACAGGCATGGCTGCCACAGCGCTTGGCATCATATTTTTAGGTGACACCGTCACCGTTGTAACAATTTATACTACAACCCAACGTCTCATTTTTGAGCGAATAATATCAATATCTTGAGGTTTCTATGAGTAACTGTCTAAAAGCACAGGCGGCCAGCCAGCAATCGATGATGCATGTCATGGCCAAGGACAAGCAAGGTTGGCTAAGCCTGTTCAGCCCCGATGCGGTCGTGCAAGACCCTGTCGGTGTCTCACCGCTGGATCCAACTGGGCTTGGCGTACAAGGCATCGATGCCATCAGCACCTTCTGGGATAATTTCATCGCCTCCGGCGACATCACCCTCACTATCAATACTTCTATCCCTGCGGGAGACGAATGCGCCAACCTGGTCAACATTGTGAAAGTAATGGGAGATCTTCGTATAGAAAACGACATGATTGTCGTCTACGCTGCCAATGACCAAGGTCAGATTACGTCACTCAAGGCCTACTGGGAATATGCTAAGGTTGAGGCGCAAATTACCGCCCAATTATCGGCAGGATAGCAGCTCGCCTGGGGGTATGAAAATACCCCAAAACGACCAGAAATAAAATAAAGTTTCACTTTACAAAAGTTTTACAAACTGACACATTAATCGATACCAACAATGAGTATTCCTACGGAGACGGGGGTACTTTAAATATAATAAAAATGACTAAAGGAGGTCGAAAAAATACTGTTTACATAATTTATACCTGTAGAACTCTAACTACCTTGAGGAATAAATATATGGCCCGCCGCGCTCACTCTAAACGCAAAGAGAACAGATACCAAACAACCAGTACTCATGAGCCGAGACGTAAGACGTCACGACGCAACAAAATGACGAACATTGTTGAACTCCACAACCCCAATACCAACACTGCCTACACCCCGCAACGCGTTCAAAGCAAACTCACTGCTAAAAACCAATCACAACAGCAATACATCAATGCCATCTACAACAACACACTGACCTTCGGCACCGGCCCTGCTGGTACCGGTAAATCCTATTGCGCCGGGGCCATAGCCGCCGACGCCCTCGAATCAGGAAAAATAGAACGCATTATCATCACCCGCCCTGCGGTGGAAGCCGGTGAAGAACTCGGTTTTTTACCCGGCGATGTCGATGATAAATTCTCAGTTTACATTGATGCTTTTAGGGATATCCTCAACGAACGACTTGGCGCTGGCACAGTTGAATATTGCCTTCGTCATGGCCGTATTGTCGCCGCCCCGCTGGCCTACATGCGAGGCAAAACCTTTGATGAAAAGAGCTTTGTCATTTTAGATGAGGCACAAAATACCACCCCAGCACAAATGAAAATGTTCCTCAGTAGAATAGGAGAAGGCTGCAAGGTCGTGATCAATGGGGATATCGCCCAGAGCGATCTCAGAGGGCCTTCGGGGCTTGCCGATGCCGTCAATCGATTAGAAGGCGTCAATAACATCCACACCCATGCGTTCACCCGCGACGACATTGTTCGTAGCGGTCTGGTTCGCGATATCATTGACTGCTACGAACTCAACTAACGCTTATTGTTTGCCTTAGCTATTGCACAGCACCGTGGGTCACCGCGGTGCTGTCAGCGTTAAACCCTGCTTTCTTTAACGACTAACTTTGCTACTATGGTCAACATTCTAATGTATTCAGAGTGAACATCATGGCAACCCCCGCACTAACGCTTTTACTCGACCACCTAACACTGCAAAAACTCAATCACAATTGTTATGCCAGTCGAGGTAACAACGGTAGTCTGGGCCGGTTATATGGCGGGGAGATTCTCGCTCAGTCTCTGTCAGCGGCAGACAATACCATCGAGCGGCCTTTTATCGCCCACTCTTTACATGCCCATTTCCTCCATCTGGGCTCAGCCGACTCACCACTCGAATATCAGATCGAAAGGCTCAGAGATGGCCGGAGCTTTGCCACACGCCGGGTGAATGCAGTGCAGGCTGGACGCATGATTTTTACCGCAACAGTCTCCTACCACATTCCACAACCGGGCTTCGAGCATCAAGACACTGTCGACATCAATGCCTACCCCAAGCCCGAATCACTGGTCAGTGAAGCCGAGCGCTATCGGGCCTTTTTACCCGAATCGATGCACAACCTCTATGGCTGGCCCATCGACTTTCGACAGACCCAGGCTGTCGACTTACTCAACCCAGCCGTCGCCGAACGCCAACATGCTGTCTGGATCAAAAGCCAGGCAGAACTACCCGATGATCAAAACCTCCACCGTCAGCTACTGACCTATTGTTCAGACAATCCACTGCTATTGACCGCACTGCGTCCCCACGGGAAAACGAATTGGAGCGATGGAATGCAGGTCGCCAGCCTCGATCATGCGATCTGGTTTCACGCCGAGTTCAGGCTGGATGAATGGCTACTATTCACCCTGGACAGCCCTCGAGCAAGCGCCTCAAGAGGCTTGGCAACAGGCCATATTTACAATCAACAAGGCTGCCTGGTCGCCTCGGTAATCCAGGAGGGCGTGATGCGTAAAAAGCCCTGAGTCAGGACTGATAATTAACGCTATAATTAACGCCAGCAACCTGTCGACTAAAAGGAATAGTCCATGCTTAAGTACTGCCGTGTTACCGCAACCGCCCTATGCGCCGCCACGCTATTGTTGTCATCTCTGTCTACGGCTGTATCGGCCGACGACGTGGCGGGTCTAACCTCTGTTGCCAGCCAATCGTCGGTACAACAAACCGCCGATAAGTTGGTAACGATATTAGAAAAAAAGGGCATGACTGTATTTAATCGCATCGACCACGCCAAGGGTGCGCAAGGGGCTGGTGTCGAGTTACCACCAACGCAGTTGATTATCTTCGGCAATCCCAAAATCGGTTCGCAATTAATGTTGTGTAGCCAGACAACAGCGATCGACCTGCCACAGAAAATGCTGATCTGGCAGGATGACAATGGCAAGGTATGGCTTGGCTATAACAGCCCCGACTACCTAAAAAGCCGCCACCATATTGACGGTTGCCAGCAGATATTAGCGAAGGTGAACAAGGCCCTCAGCGCCTTTGCCCAGGCCGCCTCGCAATAATTCTGCGGCGCTGTTCAAGAGCAGCGCCAAACACTGACACTCCCCAGTGACCTCACCGGAACAGGCTATAACAAACACTGCTCATCCCATTATGCCTTTCAGTTGTCGCCCCCTCCTAATAAGCTTCTTATTCAATAAAAAGGAGTTAACATGAGCAATATTGCCCTCGTTCAAACATTTATAAACGCTATCAACGACAACAAAAAAAACAATGTACTGGCCTTTTTTAATGATCAGTCAGTCTTTAATAATATCCCGATGGGCATAGTGACTGGCCAGCAGGGTGTCTGGGACATACTCGGCCCCCTGCACGAGCAAGTCGAAGCGGTAGAATACGTGATACACAATATCGCAGAGTCCAGCGATGGCGTCGTTCTTACTGAAAGGACTGACCGCTACCATTTTAAAGACCATATTGCTGAATTTCCCGTCATGGGCACTTTTGAAGTTGATGGCAGTATTATTAGGCAATGGCGAGATTACTTCGACATGAAGCAATGCCTGGCACAGCTACCCAAGGCAGATAGAGAATAGTTGATTAACAGCAAGTGGTTTTTTGGTTGCAATTAACACCGAAACAGCCACAATCGACGGCTACTACTCTTTTTATTTCAGCGTTATTGGTACCTCTATGTTAACAAAAGAAATGGTGTGCTTCTTAAACGAGCAAATCAACCTTGAATTTTACTCCTCAAATCTTTATCTACAGATGAGCGCCTGGTGTGAGGATAAAGGCTATGAGGGCGCTGCAGCCTTTATGCGTAGTCATGCCGATGAAGAAATGGAGCATATGCGCCGTCTGTTTACCTATGTTAGCGAAACCGGTGCCCTGCCTCGGCTAGGCGCTATTGCAGAAGCTCCCTATGAATTTAAATCTCTCAGTTCGCTGTTTAATACCACCTATGAACACGAGTGTATGATTACCTCAAAAATCAACGATCTCGCCCACGCAGCATTCACCAACAGAGATTATTCTACCTTCAACTTTCTTCAGTGGTATGTTTCAGAGCAACACGAGGAAGAAAAACTGTTTAAATCCATTGTCGATAAAATCGAGCTTGTTGGTGAAGACGGCAAAGCGCTATTTTTAATTGACAAAGACCTGGCGGCAATGGCTACCTCTGGCAGCGACAGCATTATGACTGAAGCCTAATCAATAGTTGCATCAGACAATAAAAAAGGCCGTTAAACGGCCTTTTTTTTTCTAACATTAACACTTTTTATAGCAATCATTCTTTTGTTACAACTGTAGCTGACTTACTATCAATAACACTCAATAGACACGCCAAACAATACAACGACAGAAAAATAAGAGTAGATTTATGAACAAACGTATTGCCACCGTTATTGCAGCCGGCTTGTTATCGGCATCAACTTTTAGCCTCGCTGAGACACCTCAGAATGTCATCCTGATCATCGGTGATGGCATGGATGATCAACAAATCAGCATAGCGCGTAACTATCTCGTCGGTTCCCAAGGTCGGCTCACTCTCGACGCAATGCCAGTACGCAGCACCGCGCAGGTTCTCACCGTCGACAACGATGACCCAAACAAGCCGGTCTATGTTGCCGATTCTGCCAACAGTGCGACCTCGTTAGCGACGGGTGTCATTACCAGCCGTGGCCGCATTGCCACAACGGCAAAAACTGATCAGAGTATCACTACAATCATTGAAATGGCCCAACAGGCAGGATTAAAAACCGGCATCGTCAGCACCGCCAGTGTCACCGATGCGACCCCTGCCTCATTTATTGCCCATATCGATAAGCGCTTTTGCGAAGACCCCAGCATGATGATTGACGGCCTGATGCATGGCCGATTCCCCATTGAATGTGAGTCATATACCAAGGCTAACGGTCGCTCTGGCTCTATTTCCGAGCAACTGGCTGCCTCCAACGTCGATGTCATCCTCGGTGGAGGCATGCAACATTTCGATATCGCCGCCGAAGCCAGTGACAAAACAGTACTACAACAAGCCGTCGACAATGGCTTCAATATCGTCACCTCTGTTGCCGAGCTAGAGAACGCCAACAATGACAGCAAACTATTAGGCTTATTCTCACCCAGTACCATGCCCACTCTCATGCGAGGAGAAAATGGTCGTATTGCTGAGGCGCCCGAAAAAAGCGTGATGAACCATATCTACAAATACCTGGGTGAAATCACCCCGCCACCGGTGATGATATGCGAAGACAACCCAAAGTTTGCGTCGATGCCCACCATGAAGCAGATGACTGACGCTGCTATCAGCCACTTAGACAGTAACCAAGGCTTTTTCCTAATGATTGAATCAGCCTCTATAGACAAGGCCTCACATGGACGAAATGCCTGCGGCTCAATTGGTGAGGTGCAACAACTCAATGCCGCACTCGACAGCGCCCTGGCTTATGCCGAGACGTCGCCTAATACACTGATCATCGTCACCGCCGACCACGGCCAAGCCGCACAGATGATCCCTGAGGTCAGCCTGTTCTCTAATGCCGCTTATGGCGGTTTACCCGCAGCCACCCCAGGTTTGATTGCCAGAATCAAGACACCCGAAGGCAGTATTATGGGGGTTAATTATGCGACTAATGAGTCCTTCGCCGAAGAGCACACCGGTGTCAACGTGCCTGTATTCGCCAATATCGTCGGTCAGGATGTTATCGCACCGATGATTACCCAACCGGATATCTTCACCATTACCGCCAACCACCTCGGGTTAAAGTAAACTAAAAAAGGCCTCTGTTGAGGCCTTTTTTAACACTCGCCCAAACATACCTCTAACGATAAAAATCGTTTTCGCCACAACACTACCTGTTATTATTTTTCTGAAACGACAATAACAACCTGATTAACCTTCGTTTTCCTCATCTAACGATAGAAGTAAACCTTGTAATTTCTGTTGATAATCATCTGGTTGCTGCCAAAGCCCACGCTGACAGGCCTCGAGCATTCGCTCGGTCATTTCCTCCAAGGCTTGGGGGTTATTATCTTTTAGAAATTGCTGATTTTGTCGATCAAAAATTAATGTATCACTGACCTGTTGGTACTGATAATCAGCTATAAGATCTGTGGTGGCATCATAGGCAAACATGTAATCAATCGAGGCCGCCATTTCAAAGCCACCCTTATAGCCATGCTCACGCATCCCCTCTATCCATTTAGGGTTAAGTAGCCGCGAACGAATCACACGGTTTAACTCTTCTTTTAAGGTTCTTATCTTCGGTGCTGACGGGTTGGCGTGATCACTGTGATAAACCTTAGGGGTGTTGCCAGACAACACCGTAACGGCGTTAGTCATACCGCCTTGGAATTGATAATAATCATCGGAATCAAGCAGGTCATGCTCACGATTATCTTGATTTTGCACCACCGCCTCGAGATTGGCCAACTGATGACCGAACGCAGAACGCGCCTCCACACCATCGCCGCCAGCAACGCCGCCATAGTCACTGCCGTAGGCATAGCCGCCCCAATTGATATAGGCCTCGGACAAATCGCTTTTATGCTGCCAACAACGCTCATCAATCAAGCCCTGCAAACCGGCACCATAAGCCCCCGGCTTGCTACCAAAGACGCGGTAACAAGCCTGAGTCTGCGCCGCTTCAGCCTCAACACCCTCGGCGATAAGCTGCTGTCGACGCCGCTCGATATTGGCCTTGATCGGGTTGCTGGCGTCGGCCTCATCCATCTTGGCAATCGCCTCGACAGCAACGGCAAACAGTCGCATCACATTGGCAAAGGCATCGCGAAAAAAGCCCGACACCCGCAGCGTCACATCCACTCTCGGCCGGCCGAGTAACATCGCCGGTATCACCTCGATATCAATCACCCGCTGCGAGCCTGGCGCCCAGATTGGTTTAACACCCATCAGTGCAAAGGCCTGCGCAATATCATCGCCACCGGTTCGCATTGTCGCCGTGCCCCAGACAGACAGGCCCAGCGTCGTCGGGTAATCCCCGTGCTCCTGCAGATGCCGCTCAATCAGCGCCTGCGCCGACAGCTGCCCCAGCGCCCAGGCAGCGTTTGATGGGATGCTGCGGTTATCGACCGAAAAGAAATTTCTGCCGGTGGGCAGGGTATCGAGTCGGCCACGGGTCGGTGCACCACTGGGGCCGGGTTCGACAAAACCACCACCGAGACCATTGATCAACGCCTCGGTCTCATTGACTGCACTCTGTTCTAAGGCGGCAAGTAAAGTCTGCTTACTGTATTGGCACAGGGCATAACTGGCTGGCAGTAAAGACTGTAAATCGACTCGCGAATCGCCCTCCTCGATAACCCAGGCCTTGACGACAATCATTGCCAGCAGCTCCAGACGCTCTCGAGTATCCGCCGCTGTTCGCCATGATTCATCACTGAGATGCTGCAATATCGCCGGGCGCTCAGCGGTCCAAACTTGAGCCTCTGCCGTCAGCGGGTCATAGTCCTCACCGGCCAACACTGTTAAGTCTAAGTCTTTTGCCAAACTGTGTAGTATGCCCCGACTGTGGTCATCATCACCTCGTGGTAGGCGTAACAACGCGACAATGGTATCCACTAATTTTTCAGAAACCGGCAACTGACCCAGCCGATGCAGGCCGTGGCGAATTTGTGCCTCTTTGATATCGCAGAGATAGGCATCGAGTTGATCTAGCATCTCATCATCGTCGTCAGCGGCTAACTCTTCGGCTAAATGGCAGCGCTTGACCTCAATAATAATCTGCTCCCGCAGCCATTGCTCCCGCCGACCATCCATCCCCAGCGTCTGATAATATTCATCGACCAGCCCCTCCAGCGCAGCCAGTTCTCCATAGCTCTCTGCCCGCGTCATCGGCGGCATTAAATGGTCAATAATCACCGCGTGTGCACGCCGCTTAGCCTGCGCGCCCTCACCCGGATCATTGACAATAAACGGATAAAAATGCGGGATAGGGCCCAGCGTAATATCGGGCCAGCAGTGCGCAGACAAGGCTGTGCCCTTGCCCGGCAACCACTCTAAATTACCGTGTTTACCGACATGAATAACCGCGGCCACCCGATACTGGTAACGCAGCCAAAAATAAAACGCTAGATAACTGTGCGGTGGAATCAGATCGGGGTCGTGATAGTTGGCAGCCAAATCGAGATTATAGCCCCGCGCCGGCTGAATACCGACAAAGGTTTCGCCCAATCGAATACCGGCCAACATGATTCTGCCGTTGCGGTATTTCGGGTCCTGTTCAGGTTCACCCCAGCGCTCGATAACCGCCTGTTGTTGCGGCAGCGGTAATTGTTGAAAATATTGACGGTAATCGGCCACCGACATGCTCTGCCAACACCCCCGCTGATGGATGGTGTTAGGGTTGTTGGTGACGGAGCCCATTAGCTCGGTGATCAAATCGTTGCCATCAGCCGGTATATTGCTGATGGGGTAGCCCGCAGACGCCAAGGCCTGCAATATATTCACCGTTGAGGCCGGTGTATCGAGGCCGACGCCATTGCCAATACGGCCGTCTTTGGTCGGGTAATTGGCCAGGATGAGCGCCACTCGTTTTTGCTGATTAGGCACTGTCGACAGACGGCAAATATTGGCCGCTAATTGCAGCAGGGCCACCGCTCGCTGTTGCTGTAGCTGGTAGCGGATAACGTCTATTTGGCAGCGCTGGTTGTAATGGCTCAGGGCCTTGAAGCTAATAGCATGGGTAATAATGCGACCGTCTAGCTCCGGCAACACCACCTGCATCGCCACATCACGGCTGCGCAAGCCCTGTTTATACTGCAGCCAGTCGTCTTCGGTACTACTGGATAAAATACACTGTAACACCGTTATATTCGCCGTAAACGGGCTGACGAACGCCGTCGGTTCACTGCTCAAGCACGGTGTGCCAACCCGGTTGCTGGCAAAGCCAGTGGTATTGATAATCACTGCACTATCAGTCTGCTCGATCAACCGATTGACGCTGTCGATAGAGTCTTGATCCTTCAGAGAGGTAATCGCTATGGGCAGGGGGTTGAGCCCCTGCTCTATCATCAGTGCAATTAACTGGTCGAACATGGCCGTATTGGCGCTCTGCAGGTGACTGCGGTAAAACAGTAAGATCGCTACTGGCTGCATCGGCTGCCAGTGTTGCTGACACTGGGCCAGTAAAACATCTTCAGTGAGTTGCTCAAGCGCAATCTGCCCGTCAGCATATTGAACCGGCCAATAAATACAGCTGCTCGGAATCTGTAGCGGTGGCGACACCTCAGTAACAGCGCCGCCCTGCAGTAAGGGCAATAGTGACAATAAACACTGCTTGGCATTGCTGACTCCGCCCTGACGAAGATATTGCCAGGTCGTTAACCAGCGACCCTCGTCCACCGAGCTAATAGCCAGTAGCGCCAAATCAACGGCATCATCACCGGGGACGACAATCAAATGCCGATTAGGCCGTTGTTGCTGCCACTGCTGTAGCTGCTCGACGCCGTACTGCCAATAACTTTCACCCCCCAACAGCGATACCACCACAATCTCGGCCGCGTCGATCACCGTGTCACGATAAAGATCCATCGCCGCTGGCTTTAGCAGCTGCATCCAATTGGCCAGACGCACCTCAGCAAAATCACGGGGTAAAGTATCGACCGCCTGGGCCAGTGCCGCCAAGCTGCTGTCGGCGGCCGACAGTATCACGATAGGTGCAGGTTGTTGCTGTAGATCGACAATACCCTCATCGTCGACAAACCCACCGGGCTGAGCGGCTAACAGATGCATTTAGGCCGTCGCTGTTGCTTCAGCTGTTTGCAATGCTGCGATCACCACCGCCTCATCCAACTGCTTGCCGATAAATACCAGATTGGTTTGACGCATCTCATTCGCCGCCCATAGACGATCGAAATGAACATCAAGACGTTCACCCACCGCCTGCAATACTTGTCGCATCGGCTTATTGGGCAGTGCGGCAAAGCCCTTGGCGCGGAAAATAGTCTGCTGCGTTAACAGGTCTTGTAACACCGCCTGCAATTTATCCCCGTCGACCTCACCGAGACTCACCACAAAAGAGTCAAAATGATCGTGGGCATGATCGTGGTGCGCACCATGGTCATGATGATGATCGTGGTGTGTGTGTACCTGCTCAATACGCTGTTCAGCCTCGGCATCGAGACCAATCAGCATCTCTAAACTGGCTTCGCCATTACTGGTATAACAGGTTTTAACCGCAGCAGGCACCTTGTTTTGAACAATTTCCTCAACCAACTGACGTTGCTCATCGAGCAACAAATCATTCTTACTAACGACCACTAAATCAGCGGCGCTGAGTTGATCATCTAACAGTTCTTGCAAGCTGGGATCATGGTCCAGGTTTTCATTGGCCAGCCGTTGGCTCTGTACTTTTTGTTCATCGTCGGCAAAACGGCCGGCGGCGACGGCCGGGCCATCGATCACGGTAATCACCGCATCAACCGTACAATGTTGTTTTATTTCAGGCCAGTTAAACGCCTGCACCAATGGCTTGGGCAGGGCCAAGCCCGATGTTTCGATGAGGATATGGTCAATGTCATCACGGCGGGCAACCAACTGTTTCATCACCGGTAAGAACTCTTCTTCCACGGTGCAGCATATGCAGCCGTTGGCCAATTCATAAATACCGTTGCCCGCATCGATGGCCGCGTTGCTCTGCTCATCATCGCAGTCCAAAGGGCAAGAACGCAGCAGGTCGGCATCGATATCTAACTCACCAAACTCATTGACAATAACGGCAATCCGCTTGCCCTTGGCCTGCTTTAGAATATTGGACAGTAAGGTGGTTTTACCGCTGCCTAAGAAACCGGTGACAACGGTGGCGGGAATTTTATTTAACTGCATGGGGACACCCTATATTTTTTAAATTTCTGGTTATGCTATTTTTTTGTCGTCGCGTTTTACTGTTCTCGGTGCTGCCGGTTTCACTTTGGGGCGATAGACGTGTGCCTTATCTTCGTCATAAAGATAAGAGTCTTGGAAGTTTTCGGCATCTAACACATGGCCGACTAAGATCAATGAGGTACGAGTAAATTTCTTTTCGCGAACCTTGGCAACAATGTCTTTTAAGGTGCCCGTGACCTTGTCTTGATCGGGCCAGCTGGTGCGATAACAGACCGCCACTGGGCAGTCCTCGCCATAGTGTGGCAATAAATCTTCGACCACCTTATGAATACGAGTGACACCTAAATGAATCGCCAGCGTTGCCCCAGAACGGGCAAGTTCAGGCAGGCGTTCACGCTCTGGGAACGGCGTCTTACCCTCATAACGCGTCATAATTATGGTTTGAGAGACACCAGACAGTGTCAACTCTTTACCCAACCATGCCGCCGATGCCGATGTCGCTGTGACGCCGGGGATGATTTCATAATCGATATCCAAGGCCTCAAGACGACGAATCTGCTCACCGATGGCACCATAGACAGACGGGTCGCCGGAGTGCACACGGGCGACATCTTGATGGTTATCCCTGGCCTCAACAATATGCGCAATGATTTGTTCGAGGTCCAGGGATGCGGTATCGATAATGCTGCTGGCGGTCGCCTCAACCGACTGCAAAATCTCCCGCGGCACCAGTGAGCCGGCATAGAGTACTGCCGGGCACTGCTGTAATATACGCTGTGCCTTGACCGTAATTAACTCAGGGTCACCGGGGCCTGCGCCTAAAAAATATACTTTCATCGTCGTCACTCTTTAAATTACAGTTTTTTCTGATAGCCACGGGGGGTGTATACCCACTCTTTTTGACCGTTAACAATATGACGGGACTCACTGTTACCGACTGAAACCATGGTAAACATATCGACATCTTTGCCGTCGAGCTGCCCCAGCGTAGTAATGGTGATTCGTTCATCTTCACGGGTTAACTGACGGCCGATTAAGACCGGCGTTGAGGCGGGGCGATATTTCAACAACACATCTCTGGCGGCGTTTAACTGCCAGTCACGTTTCTTCGATACGGGATTATAAAATGAGATAACAAAGTCACCCTGCCCGGCGGCATCAACACGCTTAATAATTGTCTCCCAAGGGGTTAATAAATCAGACAGCGATACGGTACAAAAATCATGCCCCAACAACGCGCCTACTCGGCTGGCGCCTGCCTGCATGGCAGAGATACCCGGCACGACCTCAATCTCAACGCCCAGCCACTCTGGGTGCTGTTCTTCACCGCTCAATTGGCGATCAAGCAACTCAAAAACCAGTGTTGCCATGGCATAAATACCAATATCACCACTGGAGATCAGCGCCGTGGTTTTACCACTGGCGGCTAAATCGAGGGCCAAACGGGCACGGCCGATTTCTTCACCCAGGGGTAAATCATGATGGTTTTTACCGTCACAGATTTCGCCCAGCAAATCCAAATACAAACCATAGGCGACCAAATCACTGCTGGCCTTGATCGCATGCATCGCTTTTGGCGCAACCAGCGCTAAATCGCCAGGTCCGGTGCCGACTACAAATAATTTACTCATCACTCTCTCTATATTATTTTTTTAAAATTTACAGTGGGAAACTGCGGGCTATGGCGCAGGTTGCCTTATCCGTTTTGTGTTTGGCAAAAACAATCTCGGCGCTGTCGCCGGTGAGTTGTTGCGCGGCAAACAAGGCGGCGGATTCCGCCACGCCATAGACACCCACCGTGTTATAGACGTACTCCGAACGCATGGTGAGTTGCGCCTCTACCGTGGCCAACTGCTGTTTATTCCAGCACTGAAAAGGCAGTTGAAGGCTGGCAGCCAAGGCGATCAACCCCTGTTCATCGGCCTTGATATCGATACTGTTAATGCTGCTGATTTGCTCTATGGTCAAATCTGCGCGGGCCAGACACTGCTCTAAATGCTGTCTCAAATGCGCCTCGCTGCAACCACGCTCACAACCCATGCCAACAGCATATTGTGGCTGTAAATAAGGCTTGGCCGTGGTTATGACGGCCGTTGCCGATAAGTATTCGGCAATCTCAACCGCCCACTGATTAGCCCCCCCCTCATGGCCACTGAGCAAGGGAATGACAAACTCACCTTTTTCATCGAGAACCAATACCGCGGGGTCCTGGTGTTTATTGGCGATAACCGGGCTCAGCGTGCGCATCACAATGCCGGTGGCACAAATCATGATCAAACGATTACCGTCACTAAAGTAACGTTGGACGGTCTCAGCGAAAGGCTGCGGCTTAAAATGCAATTGGCTGTCGGCCAACTCCGCCTCAAGTTGCCTGCCCAGTTTTTGCCCCGCCTCGGTTAGTGCGATAATGCGTATCATCGTTCACTCCTCTCGTGTAATGTCGCCGCGGTAATGATGAACAGCGAAAAATACGGGCCGGCGGTGTTGTCGAGTTCACTCACATCATCGACAATATGTTGGTTTTCCCTGCCGATATACTCCAGATACTTGGCGTGCTGCAACCTACCGGTCTGCTTTAGGGCGGCCAATATACGAGGCCGTGCTCGACCCGCCTTCATAATCACCACACTCTGATGCTGCTGCAGCGCCGCGATAAGTTTGTCATCATCATGGCGACCACTGATGACCACCAATGAGTCCCGCTGCATGGTCAGCGGCAGCGGTAAAGCCGCCGCCCCCGCCATAATCGATGAAATGCCCGGCACCACCTGACAGGGGTATCGCCCCTCAATCCGCTCTAACAAATAGGCAAACGAGCCAAACATTAACGGGTCGCCCTCGCAGAGAAAAATCACCCGCTGTTGGCGACCCAGCTGAGTAATAATTTTTTCTGCGCCCTCATCATAGGCCTGGTTGGCCAGGTTTCGGTCCTCACTCATCGGCATTACGATGGCGATTTCGACCAGATTGTCTTTGCCAACAGCGTCTATCGACAGCGAGGCAATCGCCCGTGCTTGAGAGTGCCCCTGCTGATTGACTAAATAACAGATAACATCAGCGTTGCGAATCTCACGAACAGATTTAAGCGTCATCAACTCAGGGTCGCCGGGGCCTACACCAACACCAATAAAACAAGGCTCACTGTGCTCTAAAGCCACCATCATAATTGCCCTTGTGTTTTTACCATTTTAAATAAGGTAACAGGTAGATTGGGGCGATATAGCAGCTGACTGGCCAACACATCCCCTTGGCTGACAGCGACTTGAACACTCTGCCAGTGACAGCTTTGATCTATCTTCGGTAGCTGCTGTTCGATAAATTGTAATATTTTAATTTTGGTATTTTCCGTCACTGCACTGACTACAATCACCCCGTCGACCGGCAACTGCTGCCATACCATCAACAGCAAATTATTGAGCTCGCCGTCACTGCCACCGATAAACACCTTATTGGCCGCCTCCGTCTGTGCCTCAAGACATTGCGGCGCTCGTTGATTGAGTAACTGCAGGTTGTCGACGACACCAAATCGCTGCTGATTTTGCTGTAGACATTCAAAGCGAACAGGATGGTGCTCAACCGCCAATACCGATGCTCTGGGTGCCCAGCGCGCCAATTCGATCGCCACCCCGCCGCAACCAGCGCCAATATCCCACAGCCTGTCGCCATTGGTGGGGGCCAACAGTGATAATATCGACAGCCTCACCTGCCGCTTAGTCAGCAGCCCCTTGCCCTTGTCGGCATCGGTAATGTAGTGCTGATCTTCGATGCCGGGAAAGGCGGGCAAATAACCACGATTTTGTTGCGTCTGGATAACGCTGACATGCAGCAGATCGAACGCCAAGGTGTTATCGGCCAATAGTTGCTCAACACTGAACTCTCGCAGTCGTTGCTCGGGGTAACCGAGTTGTTCACACACCGTAATACTGGCATCGCCAAAACCCAGTAAATGGCACTGCTCGGCCAATTGCCTGGGTTGAGAGTGTTTATCGGTCAATATCAATAAATGCTGAAACGCCTTAAGGTGTCTGCGCAATAACATCAGCGGTCGACCATGAAGGCTGATCACATCGACATCTTGCAGTGACAAGCCCAGCTGATGACAGGCTGCCTGAATACTGGAGACACCGGGGTGAAAACACACATGACCGCCTGCGCTGTTTTGCCCCAGCCAACGGCCAATGCCATAAAACAATGGATCGCCCGAGGCTAAAACAACCAACTGACTAACACCCTGTTGCCGCCACTGTACTATCGCCTGTTTTAACTCGGCCAACTTTGGCAGTTCAACCCGCTGCACCTGGTTTTCAGCCGATAAATAGCGCTCTACCGTCGCCAATTGTCGCGGCGAACCGACGATAATTTGTCCCCGCTGAACAGCCTCAGCAGCACGCCGATCGAGCACCGCCTCGGCACTGACACCCAAACCAATCACATCAATATTCATATCAATACAACTCGCCGATATTGCAGCGTAACAGCGCATTACAGCTGGCCGACGAAACCGCACTGCCGCCTTGACGCCCCAGTAACGTAATACAGTCGACACCGAGCTCTCGGTGACAATCCCACAACGCTTGCTTGGACTCAGCCGCACCGACGAAGCCGACAGGCATACCGATAATTAGCGCCGGCTTATCGGCACCGTTAGCAATCATTTCGAGCAGACGAAACAACGCCGTCGGTGCATTACCGATGACAACAACACTGCCTTTCAACTGGGGTCGCCATAACTCTAAGGCGGCCATCGACCGTGTTTCACCCAAGGCCTTGGCTCTCGCAGCCACGGTCGAATCGTTGAGGAAACACAGCGGCGGCTGAGTAATCATCCGCTTGGTTATGCCCTGCTTTACCATCTCAACATCACATAAAATGGCGTTTCCCGCTGCCAAAGCCTGGCAGCCTTGCTGACAGGCCGCGGCACTGAAACGCACCTGCTCAGCCAACTCCGGCATGCCGAGACTATGAACAACACGCATCACAACCTGTTGCTGCTCAACATTGTATTGTTCAAGCGATACCAGCTGTCGAATTTGACGAAAGCTCTGTTGCTCAATCGCCTTCGGATCCAGTTCATAGTCAAACATCGGCTATCGACTCCCTATTAGGACGGCTAAGGCTGGCATTATTTTTCACTGTCGTGGCTATGGCTGTGTCCGTGATGATCATGGCTGTGCGAATGGTGGTGATGATGACCGTGATCAGCATCGGTTCCAATGCCCTGCACATGGTGGTGATGACTCTCCTGTACGGCACCAACCTTGTGCTCGGCGCCGACAATCTGTACCCGATACTGACACAGCTGACAGTTCATATTAGGGTTGCCCTGCTCGATCTGCTGCCACTTATCGACAAAGGTATCGATAACCAGAGGGTGATCGTTCAAGTACGAGGCCTTAACCACGGCAACATCGGGGTGGGCGTCGGCATAATCGTCTACCCAGCTATAAATTTTCTTCACCAGACGACCGGTGAATAGAAAATACGGAAACACAATAACCTGTTTAAAGCCAAGGCCATGCGCTCGCTCTAGACAGTCTGGTACCAACGGTGTGGTGACGCCACTATAGCAGGTGGTGGCCCAGCCAAAGCCCATACCCTCTTCGAGAAAGCGGGTGATTTTACAGATATTCGAGTTGGCATCGGCATCAGAAGCACCGCGTCCGACAACGACTAACATCGTGTCTTTGCGGTCATAGCTGTCGCCGATGGTGGCCTTTAATTGTTCTTCTGCATCGACAATCCTCGACTCAGAAGCCTGCAGCATCTTGGCATCGACACCAAGCTCAACGCCGTAATCGATTTTTACCCCGTATTGTTGTTGCAGCGCGTTCAACTCACTGGGAATATCATTTTTTGCGTGGCCACCGGCCATCAACATACCGGGAATAGCCTGAATATGCTTGGCACCTTGGTCGATTAATTTTTCTAAACCCTCGGCAATAATCGGTTTTACAAATTCTAGAAAGCCGGTTTCCACCAAGTGATTGGGGAATCGTTGACGGAAGTGATCGGCGAGTTGATAAAACTCTTCCACCGCATCAACATCCCGCGAGCCGTGACCGACAAACAGTATGGCGGGTTGCTCTTCGGTGCTGAAAACATCGATCTTATCGGTTGATACTGCAGTATTCTCTGACATATTTTTACCTTAAATTTCGTTAAAACGTCGTTTAATTCCGTTTATAATTTTTCCAAATTTTCTACAAACCTTGTTAACCCAAAGCCTCTTCAGCAACGGCCTCGACACAATCTTGCCAGTGGTTAAATTGCCTTGTAACCAGGGGTAAAACAGGGGGCTGCAACAACCACACCGGGATATTTAATTGTTCGGCGGCGGCTAATTTACTCACTGGCCAGCCACCGCTGTTCTTGCTGACTAACAGTTCTATGTGATGTTTTTCCATCAATGCCATCTCCTGTTCTACGCTGAACGGCCCTATCGCCACCTCCACCGTCAGCCCAGGCATCGGTATAGATGACGGCGCCACCGCGGTGCGTAATACAGAACGACCAAAGCGCTGGGCTAATACCGCCTGCTGTACCACTGGCGGCAACTGACCGCTGGTAAAAAATACCCTGGGCTGATCGATGACGGCAGACAACAAAGACTGCCAGTCATGAAAGAGTCGATGAGGCTGGTTGAGCTGCCAGGGCTCTCGCCCTAAACGCCAACAGGGCACCGACATCTGATCACAGGCCACAGCGGCGGCGTCGCTCATTCTCTGGGCAAACGGATGCGTCGCATCCAGCACCAGACTAACCCCTTGTTGACGCATATACAGCGCCAAGCCACCACGCCGACTAAACCCGCCAACCAACACCTCGCATGCCATTTTCGGCACGCGCACCAGGCCTGCAATGCTATAAACAACCGGTATTTCGCGTGCTATCAACCCCTCGGCGATACGCTTGGCGTCACCGGTACCGCCTAAAATAAGTATCATCGCTGCCCTCCCGCTAAATCGGTTGCTGCGTTATCACAGCCAATAATCTTGCCCTGACGGTTGATCGCGAAGACCTCAATCGACATCTGTCCTCGCGCGGTCTGTTCGGCTACCTGCCGGGCCTCCTGACAAACCAAAGAGACCAAGTCGATGCTTTCTTTCTG
Source organism: Sinobacterium norvegicum (assembly GCF_923077115.1). NCBI lineage: Bacteria > Pseudomonadati > Pseudomonadota > Gammaproteobacteria > Cellvibrionales > Spongiibacteraceae > Sinobacterium > Sinobacterium norvegicum. Next base: position 23,323 of record NZ_CAKLPX010000008.1, on the reverse strand, counting down.
GCACATCGCCAGTACTTCAATCGAGGTATTAGCCTCTAAAACTTGTCGCTGCAAATTCGATGAACCATGCAACTGACCGACCTTACTGGCCAGATATGCAAAATTAATACTCGACGACTTGCTGTGTAAGTCTAAGTGGCCATTGGCCAGTTTCGTCAACTTGCCGAAGCCGCCACACAGCGTCAGCTTATCAACCGGCACCCTGCGTAGGTATTTCAATACCGCACCGACAAAATCACCCATTTCAATCAACGCCATGTCGCCGAGCTGATAATAGTCACGTATGGCAGCCTCGCTGCTACTGCCGGTCGTCGCCGCTATATGGTTAATGCCATTGGCCTTGGCAACATCGATGCCCTGATGAATAGAGGCAATATACGCCGAACAGGAAAACGGTCGTACAATGCCCGTAGTGCCCAGGATCGACAGCCCACCGACAATACCCAGCCGCGGGTTCATGGTTTTCTGCGCCAGCGCCTCGCCATTGATAACGCCAACAGCAACCTCAAAACCGCCGTTATAAGCTGCAACTTCTGCAATCTGTAGCAGGTGGTCCGTTATCATTTGGCGGGGCACGGGGTTGATAGCCGCCTCACCGACCGCCAGCGCCAAACCCTCGCGGGTGACGACGCCCACGCCCTCAGCCGCTGAAAACCGAATCTCGGCAGCGTCGATTAAACTCAGTTCGACATAGACCTCGGCACCATGGGTCACATCGGGATCATCGCCAGCATCTTTAATCGTCGCCGTTCTAACGGTCTGGTTTTGTTCGATCACACTGTCGATGATTAAGTCGACCTTTTTACCCCTTGGCAGCAGCACCTCAACACGGGACTGCAGCTGTTGAAAAAAAAGCATATTCGCCGCCGCGATACAGCAGGCGGTGGCACAACAACCGGTGGTTAAACCACTGCGCAGGGGACGTGCTTGTTCAGTGCTTTCTGGCCACATACCCCCTCCTCCAATTGATCAATGATTAACAGCGATAGTTAGACCGCTTGCGCCACCCAGTAACCACCAAAGGCCACCGAGAAACTGGCAATCAAGTAGCGGCTGAGATTAAACAGCCGGGTGAAGCGTTGCTGCAACTGCTTTTGCATCAGGCCCAGGCCGGCACCGAACAGCATCATCGACAACATCACGCCGACCGAAAACACGATCAAGTATCCGCCGGCCAACCACAGCTGCCCGTGGGCAACAGCGGGGATTAATGCCAGCGCCGGTGCACTGCCCGCCAGACCATGTAACATACCCACCATTACCGGCGCATGTGCTTTTTGAGAATTATCATTAGCGTGTCCCTGTTCATGCCAATGGGTATGTTCGACATCACCATGCCTGTGACTTTTCAACTGCATATGCTGTTTTCGAAAACGCCAAAAACACAGTAGACCAACCGCAATCAACACAAAGCCAACACTCAATTCGGCAAACCAAATCAAGCTTTCTGGTAATGCGACACCAAGACCAAACAACACCATGCCGGCGAGCAACAACACACCGCCATGACCGACAGCCCAGCTGGCACTGAATTTTAACGTTTTCTTAAAACCGGGTTTTTCATTACTCAACGCCGTGACAGCCATCACATGATCGGCATCGAGGGCGTGAATAAAACCAAGGGTAAAGCCGGCGAACATCATCGAAATACTACTGACCAACATGGACTATCTCTCCTATAAATATCAAATTATTGTCTGTTGTTAATTCACGGTTAGCCGACATTATCGAAGTGCTCCGGCAATACAACAGATTGGCTATTGTGTGCGCCCAACAACGCTGCAATGGCAGTCGGGTTGGAGGCAAAGAATAAATGTAAATAGCTGGCGGTTAAGCCTCGCTGCTGATAAATCGCCTCACCCGGTGCAGGGTGGCGCTGGCGTCGGCCATGGCTGACCGGTTCGGTGGTGCCGGTACTGCGAGACCGGTGGTGGGCATGGGCTCGCACCTCACCCTCTGACAGCATTGCGGTTTGCATGCCCTGACAACCACGTTTGCCTCGCATCCAACCATGGCCATCCAACAGGCCCAGCATCGAATGCTGCTGCTCACCAAGGTCGGTTAATGTCTCCAGGCAATAAAGAAAGCCGCCGCACTCTGCCAAGATCGGCTTATGCTCACCATGGTGTTCAACAAGACAGGCCTTTATTGAATGATTGGCCGCCAACGCAGCCCCGTGTAATTCGGGGTACCCACCGGGCAGCCAGATGGCATCAACATCCCTCGGCAGCTGCGTATCAGACAATGGCGAGAAGAAGCTTAAACGTGCACCCATTGCCTCCAATAACCTGAGGTTATCCTGATAAATAAAGCTAAAGGCTTGGTCGCGAGCGATGGCAATATGGCGCCCGGCTAGCAGTTTCTCGGGTTGCTCTATGCGCCCGGCACTGAAAGCAACAGCCGCTGGTAAATCGGTGACTGCATGCCCTGACAGAGAAAAACCACTGCCTGCCAGCCAGTCGGCTGCGGCGTCAAAGCAGTCTTCCAGTTGATCATATACCTCTGCCGCCTGGACCAAGCCTAAGTGGCGCTCTGGCAAGGCAACCGCCTCATTACGCGCCAACGTCGCCAACAGTGGCAACGTCGCTGGCAGCGCATCGTGAATCAACTGGGCATGTCTTTCACTGCCGCAATTGTTAGCAATTAAGCCGGCCACGGTAATATCCTGACGAAAGCCAGCCAGCCCTGCGGCCACTGCGGCAGCGGTCTGCGCCATGCCTTTGACATCCATGACAATGGCCATGGGAATATTGAAATAGGCTGCCAGATCTGCGCTCGATGGCTCACCATCGAACATGCCCATCGCACCTTCTATCAGAATTAAATCGGCAACTGCCGCCGCCTCATAGAGTTTTTGCTGGCAGTACTCTGGGCCGGCCATCCACATATCGAGCTGCTCAACAGGCTGACCAGAAGCCTGCGCTAAAATTTGAGGATCGAGATAATCCGGCCCGGTCTTAAACACCCTAACGACCTTGCCTTGGCGAGCAAAAAAACGAGCCAAACCAGCAGTGATTGTCGTCTTACCCTGGCCAGATGCCGGTGCAGTAACAAACAGCGTCGGGCATGATTGTCGCGAGGTTGAATCGGTCATCAGTATTCAATCCCCGCCTGCGCCTTCACCCCTAAACGAAAGGCGTGACGTTCATCCTGGATCACACTGATGGTATCGGCAATATCCTGTAAGCCCAAGGCCATGGTTCGGCCGGTAATAATGACAGTCTGCATTCGCGGCCTGGCCTTCAATGCAGCAACCACGGGTTCAACGGATAAATAATCGTACTTGAACATATAACTCATTTCATCGAGTACGATCAGGTCAAGACTATCATCGGCCAGTAGTTCTGCTGCCTTTTGCCAAGCCTGCTCAGCGGCGGCAATGTCCCGGGCACAGTCCTGGGTCTCCCAGGTAAATCCATGCCCCATAACATGCCAATCAATCTGCGGGTGGCGATGAAATAGCTTAAACTCACCGGTCTCTAGTCGCCCCTTACTAAACTGCACCACGGCGCAGTGCTTACCATGGCCGACACTGCGAGCCATGGTACCAAAGGCCGAGCTCGACTTGCCCTTGCCATTGCCTTTCAACAGAATTAACACCCCTCGCTGTTCTGTCGCCTTGGCAATTTTTGCGTCGATAACCGCCTTGCGTTTGATTGATTTTTGTCGATGTAATTCTTCACTCATTTCTTATTCTCTATCTATTAAGCGATTAACAGCGGCTGATACTGCGCCGCCAATGCCTCTGCCAATTCTGCACAACGTCCGCGCTTAACCGCCGACTGCTCAATATCAAAAACAATACACGGCCCCAGATCGCCGTTAGTGACCACACTCATCTGCTCAAATGACTGACTGCTGCGTCCATCGGTAAAAAGATAACGTTGACACTCAGTGGCTGGATGACGACGCTGAATATCGAGCAAAAAAGATTGCACAAACTGCAACATTTTCTGCATCGGCGTACCGCCACCCGCCTCGATACTCTCGAGGAAATCACGGCATTGTTTTGGCGCCTTAACAGCTGGCATTAAAGTGTAAGCCTGCTGTTGACCAAAACACACAATAGCGACCCTTTCACGCTTTAGGTAAGCCTGTTCTATGATGGTCATGGCTGCGGCCTTGGCGATCAAAAAGCCTTTATCTGCAACCACCGAGGCCGAGGTATCCAGCACAATCAAGTGCAACCGATCAAGACCACTTCGCGCCCGTTTAAAGGCCAACTGAGCCAGCGGTAGGCGGCCTGCGTTTTTAACCAATGTGGCAAACCAGTCTACTTTTTCACTCAGCTGTCGACTCTGCTGCTGACGCCCCATATGGCCGCCTTTAATCTTTCCACCCTCTAACGAGCGTTCACTGCGCTGCCGGTCAACAGGTTTTGCCAGATAGACATCGCTGCTGACATCATCGCCATCCACCGGCTGCGACAGACTGCCCCACTCTCCTGCCGCCTCATTGCCCGATGACGGTTGGTCTGCCGCTGAGCGGTCAGACTGCTGATCTCTGGGGTGATCAGGGCGAGTAAACGGCGGGGATGGCGGTTTAATATTCCGTCGCCTATGGTTGAGCACCAACTCAGACACCGCCGCTATATCCTCTGCTATTACCTCTGTTCGCTGCTGCCATGCGGCGTGAGCCTTGGCAGCCTGCAGACAAACGATGTCAGCACGCAAACCATCGACCGCCGCCTGCTGACATAGCTCCGCTATCGACAGCCGTAATGCCCGCTCACAGCGGACATCAACCAAGCGCTGCTGCGCCATCAACAAGCGCCGTTTGAGCGCCAACTGCTCTGCCTGGTACCGATCAATAAAGGCGGATGGATCCGCGTCAAACTGCTCACGCAGAGTCACAATATCAACTCGTTGATCGGTGGTGTAATCATTACCCAACTGCACACAGAAACCAAAACGGTCAAGTAACTGGCCACGCAATTCACCCTCATCGGGATTCATCGTCCCCAGCAACACAAAGTCCGTTGTGTGCTGATGGCTGACACCATCACGCTCGACCACATTGTGTTTCGACGCTGCCACATCAAGCAACTGATCGACCAAGGTATCAGGTAACAGATTGACCTCATCAACATAGAGAACTCCACCGTCGGCCTTGGCCAGCAGCCCCGGTTGAAAAACCACCTGCTGTTGATCCAAAACTTTTTGCAAATCCAAGCTACCGACTAACATTTCTTCACTGGCTCCCAGAGGAAGCGTCACAAAGGCAGCGTCTTCGCTCGGCAAAACATCAGCAACAGCACGTGACAATGTCGACTTAGCGGCACCTCTTGGGCCGCAGATCAGCACACCACCCACCGCTGGATTTATCGCAGCAAGAATCAACGCTTTTTTAAAAGCCGTCTGACCAACAACCGCCGTAAAAGGATAGTTAGACACAGCTATGCAGCGCTCCTGGGTGACACCGCAGCCGCCAGATAAGGGCGTACCAGACGCCTAACTGCAAAGGCTGCCGACAGTCCTAGCACCAACCAAAACAGCAAATTTGTCAGGCCACTGGCCACCACGAACTGCTCATGCAACCTTGTCAGCGCGTCAACAGCGGCAGGATCCTCATGGCTAAACATCGGCAAATCAGCATGCGGAGCACCTATGATAAAGGGAACTGCAGCAACCAGCACCGCGGCGATTTTAACGATGACTGGTGCAAAAGCAGCTATCGCCAGTGCTGCGGCGGCACAGGCAACTGCCAGCACCCACCACACTTGACGGTATTCCAACGCAGCAGCCTCAACCCCTGGAATCTCTGGCGGCAAACCGATAGCAGGCCAGATAAAAAAGGCAATAAATCCTGATAAGCCCCAAAGCACACCGGCCGCCAATGTTGGGCTGACCAGTCTATGCACACTAAGCTGAGCCATCACGGCCAGCAACACTGCGGCAAATCCTATACCGGCTAACACATTCGACAGCAGGGTATATAAACTTCGCTCCAGCCCGTCCTTAGGCCCCCAGGCCTCTGTATCATGATGATGTGCCGCCACCCCCTCAGCATGACTATGTGACGCTACAGCAGCGACAGGTTCAGCGACCTCATAGCTTTCAGCAGCAAAGATAATCGGCACCACACTCAACAATTGAACCGCCGTTAATACAACGCCTGCCAGTAGACCTACCAAGATGGCATTAAAAATTATTCCACGAAAAAACATGATTACCCTCAACCATAAAAACACTCCCCCATCAAAAAATGATGGAGATGACTATTTAATTTTTAGCAAAAACTTGAGATTAAGCGCAGGCTTAATGACAGGGAAAAGCCAAAGAGTGACGGGTATCATGAGCGGCGTTATGCGCAACATCCATTGGTGAAAAACCAACGGAAAATAGCACTAAAAAGCCAAAACAGACTGCAGTCAAGGACTGAGAAAGAGTTGAAAACGAGGTTGTACCAGCAGAATTTACTACTTGAGTAGACATAAAACTTCCTTTGCACCCACCGTGCCGTATAAGGGTTAATAGTAAACAGGCCGGTCTTCGGGCTCAGAGAGGTATTACAACAACACTTGCGCCTTCCCAGATAGTCAATTACCCAGTGGCGATGCAAGCTACTCTCTTTTACCGATGCGGGGGCAGCGATGGAATTGCACGTATGCGACCATACTTCCCGATTATCCCACTAGGGGCACCTACTTAATTGTGCAGGCAATAATACGTATCTAACCCCAGTGTTACAAGCGACAATTTAAATTTATCCGAGCGAGCGGAAGCAGGCCATAGACAGTTTGATCAACATGATCGGCAGCCGTCACAATATCGACAGCCCAGCCTAATTGCGCTAAATCAGTATTCAATGTGGATTGATAAATCTGTGAACGAAACTGCAAATAACTGCAGTGTTCATCGTCATTTAGGTAGCGATACAGCGAGGGAAGAGTAAAGCAGAAGTCAGACCCTATGCGTTTCATTTCCGGAGGAAGCGCGACTGGAACCTGACCATTAATAATTTCTTCAAAAAACTCGATCAGAGACTGATACATTTTTTGCACAAATGAGAACTAAAAATAAAAATGTTATGAGGCTTAATCAAACTCACCGACACTTTTAATTTCTCGAACAAGCGAGAAGCCAACAGAAGACAAGCCAGTAACAGCGATAGCAATTAACACAACACTCATAACAACCTCAACTTTTCATTGGTTTAGACTCATTATTACCACAAATACCGACACCAGTAATACGGTTATATACTTATCAAGAAAACAATGAGTCAGTCAAGATCGAAAGGATCAAATAAATGTATTTAAATATCTAATATTGGCTAAAATTAACTGAACAAAAGACCTACCATTTGGTGACAACGCTTTCTCCGCCCCTCGGCGTCCTCAGCCTCTACGGCTAAAAATCCAAATATTGATGTGGTCGATATTTGTACCAATTCCTCTGGAGAATACCCCTTCGGTATATCCCCTGCCTGCTGGCCCTGCAAAATACTTTGATGCAGAAAACTGAACAGCGCGTTTTCGCTCCAGTTAGCTTTAGCGGGATGGCGGATAACAAAACCAAAAACCTCTCGCCGCAATGTCTGCGGCGTCCGCTCCAACAACTCAAAAATGGCATCGATCATCTTATGGATAAGATCCAAACCGGTAGCAGAGCCAATATGTTGCTGCATCAAACTCAAGGCTCGCTGCTGGGTCCGTAACTCAAGCTCTCGCAAAAAGTCCTCTTTAGTCGGGAAGTGAGCATAAATCGTTGGCCGCGTGACACCGGCCTTCTTGGCCACCGTGTCTATCTTCATATTAGCCAGGCCAACAGCTGAGATCTCAACCATCGCCGCCTTAAAAATGACATCCTGAGTCTGCAGCCTTAGCTGCTCTCTGCGGGGCAATGCCGAATGGTTGTCACCGTCTACTGCTTTACTCATAAATCTCCACACCTACCTAGCTACTCAACCCTATGGCCAAGCATTTCACCATCAGTATACCTATAGTCAGCAGGTTACGGCAGCCCTCTATAGAACCACAAATAACTTTACATGTGTAAAGTGTAACTTTACACATGTAAACAGTTTAACTAGTCTATCAACATCGTCAATAAGCGCTAATAACAAGAGGAATATTATGCCAAGCCTAGCAAACACGACAGCAATCATTACCGGAGCCGGCCAGGGTATCGGTCGCGGCGTAGCCCGTGCCTTTGCCGCTGAGGGCGCCAACATCGTTATTGCTAACCGTAATGAGGCTAAAGGCAACGCTGTTGCCGAGGAGATCAACCAACAGTTCAGTAACACCAAGGCCATCTTTGTCGCCACCGACGTGGCCAATGAGAGCAGCGTCGCCAACCTAGTGAATGCCACTGTCTCAGCGTTTGGCGGCATCGATGTGATTGTCAACAATGCCACCCCCAGTGAGGCGATCTCTCGACTGGAGAAGATGAACAGTGCATCGATGCAGCAGAACATGGCTGTCAATTGCATGGGACCCTTTTGGCTGATGCAGAAAGCCTTCCCCTACCTTAAGAGCAGCGGCAAAGGAAGAATCATCAATATGGCCAGCCTTAATGGCATCAATGCACATCAATATACCGCCGGCTACAACAGCTCAAAAGAAGCATTACGCGCGCTCAGTCGCACAGCGGCTGTTGAATGGGGTAAGTATGGTATTACCTGCAATATTGTCTGCCCTGCAGCGATTACTGAGCCCTGGTTGAATTTCGAAAAGTATGACCCCAAAAGCGCCCAGGCGTTAATGGACACCAAGCCAATGACTCGCATGGGCGATGCTGAAAATGACATCGGCCCCATTTGTACATTCCTGGCCAGCGAGCCCTCTCGCTACATCACCGGCAACACCATTCACGCCGATGGCGGCGGCCATATCAACGGCGTGCCATGGAAATTTGAGCTACCCGAATAACCCCCTTTTAACAGACCAAGGAACTAGCATGGCTATTTCACAATTTATTCCGCTACCGGTTTTTAAAAAACTGTTAAAAGAAAATAAAACCTCCGAACGCTCTCAAAAAAGATTAAAATCACGATTAAAATTCAGTCGCTTTATCGAACCTATTCGCTGGTACGAAAATATTCGCTACCGCGGCCTGATGGCTAAAACCGAGCTCAAGCAAGACCCAGTTTTTCTCCTCGGTTTTGGCCGCAGCGGCACCACTCACCTGCACTACTTGTTTTGGCAGGATCCACAATTTGGCGTCTTGAGCAACTACCAGGCCACCATGCAACCCATCGCCTTAACAGGTCGTGGCTGGCTGGCCAAGCTACTGGCCAATTCAATGCCCTCGACCCGGCCGATGGATAACGTCGCCATGTCGATGGATGCGCCACAGGAAGAAGAGCTGGCACTGGTCAATATCAGCGAGCACGCCTCGCTGCACTTTATGAGCTTCCCGCAGAACTTGGATGTCTACGACCGTTACGTGACGCAACTGGGCAGCAACCAAAAGCAGCTAAAAGCCTGGCAGGCTGGCTATATGCAGGTGGTCAAAAAAGCCACCATCCTCAACAATGGCCGGCGACTGGCACTGAAAACACCAAGCAATACCGGCCGTATCAAAGTACTTAACAGCATGTTCCCCGACGCCAAGTACGTCAACATTGTGCGCAACCCCTATCGCGTCTATCAATCGATGCTCAACATGTATCGCAAGGTTCTACCTTCTGAGGCACTACAGGAGATTGATTGGCAGGCGATTGACGCCTGGGTATTGGAAGCCTACAAAGCAACAATGAACAGCTACTTGGAGCAACGACAACTGATCCCTAAAGACAACCTGGTCGAGATTAAGTACGAGCAGTTGGACGAGACACCGCTGCCGATCCTAGAGGCTATTTACCAGCAATTAGATCTCGGTGATTTCAATGCTGTAAAACCAAAGTTCGAAGACTACCTAAACAATCTCGGCACATTTGAAAAAAATCAATTCGACTTCCCTGAGCACGTCATTAATACCGTCAATGAACACTGGGGTTTTGCCTTCGACGCCTTTGGCTATGAAAAAATTGAAGCCGGCGAAACATTGACCGAAGCATCACAACAAGGATAATAATCATGCCTCAAAGCCAATTTTCACAACGACTCAAAGCGCTACAAGATGGCGAGATTGCCATCAAACACGACTACAATGAATTCGTCGGTCACGCCGACGTTATTGCTCAACTGCTTGAGGTCGCCCCAGCGGCAATCAAAGATGACCTGCAGGCTCTTTACGACTTAATGGCCGAGGCCCGCGACGCCCAGGGGATGGCCGTACTCGGCATATTCCCCAAGCTGTGCGAACCCGAACTGGCCAATGTCGAGGGTCGCATCTCCGACTACATCGCCGAGACCACCGGTCAACGCTTGGATGACGGGCAATACGAAGCAGGTCGCCTAATCGGAGAGTCCCGCTGCCCAGCCTGGCCTGGCATTGGCAGCCCACTGACCAACAACCGCTTCCCCTATCTGTTAGACACATCGGCGTCGAACTATTTCAGCACCCGCTTCTGGCATGGCGATAACGCACCACCGGGGTTTCTTCAGGTACCCACCGGCGGCAAAGTGGTCTTCAAAGGCGAGTATCTTCGCTGTCGATATTTTGCCTTCCACCCCTCAGACTTCGACACCAACAATCTTAAAACGATTATCGATGAAGATATTGTACCGGACGATGGCAGCCAAAACCCTTTCACCCAGGTGGTCGAGGAAGGATACAACAGACGCTTCACCACCCAACTGGTCTTTACCCCTGAACCTGAAATGCCAGAATCAAACACCTCTTATGTCGGCATCAAGCGTAACGGCGGATTCAACCCGGCAGTGTTCTTGATTTTGCGCACCACCGACTCTGTGCTGGGCGCCATGCCACCTAACAGCACAGGTGTGCTGCTGCCCTCGGTGACGATTTACGATGCGGAGGGAAAGCAAGTCAGCCACTACGATGAGATCGACCCCTACCCCGCTGGCATAGAGCCAGCGGTGGAAACCACCCGATTCGCCTCCCTGCCCATACCTGATGCCCGTGCCATCAACTGGCCGGCCCGCTTCAGCACCAAGGCAAATTGGGGACTACCCTACGACATTCTTGCCAGCGACGACCTGCTCTATTTGGTCTCGCCCTATAGCCAGCACCTTGGCAACGTTTTTGTGGTCAGAGCGAAGGCCTTTAGTACTCCTCATCCCCCAAAGACTGCAGTCTATGCCGAGTGCAATGAGGCGCGCGGCTTTACCGTGACCACCTATAACTTCTGGGCCGGTATTTGTAATGACGCCGTCGTCGACCATCAAATTGCCCACGATGAGGATGGCTATTACAACCTGGTGGTATCGACCAAGGAGAACCGCCCGACCAATGCCACCGCAGAGCATGGCTATACCTGGGTCGACTGGGGCGACTACCTCGACGGCCAGCTCACCTTCCGCTTTCTGCTGCGTCAAAACCCGCGCCTGAAAGCCCTCAAGGTGGCCATCGAGACCGGCAAAGCCGATGCCGACATTGCCGATTTCGTACCCCGTGCAGGACACTGCAACAAGGCGGAATTCGAGCAACAAGGACATCAGGCCGTCGAATTTGAAATGCGTACACTGGCAGACTTGGACAAGGACTAAATCATGAGCGAAGCACTGCAACAACAAAATAGCTGGGCGTTGATTACCGGCGCAGCACAGGGGCTGGGCCTGGCCTTTGCCAAAATCTGTCTCGACAAAGGCTTCCACGTCTTGCTGCTCGACATCAATCAATCACTGCTCGAACAGACAGCCGATGAACTTCAGGTCGCCACATCGCTGCAGGTCGACACCCTTGTCGCCGACCTGTCCGATGACAACTTCATGGACGGGGTTATCAGTAACACCGCCGATAAACAGGTTGGTTTGCTGATTAACAATGCCGCATTGACTCGCCCCGACCTGTTCTTGGATGTCGAGGAATCGTTTATCTGGGCGCAGCTAAAAATCAATATGTTTGCCGTGGTTGCCTTAACCCGCCACTTTGGCGAACAGATGTGTCAGCGTGGCCAGGGCGGCATTATCAATGTCTCATCGCGCTCCGGTGAGTTTCCCGCGCCGTTTAGCGCCCTGTACAGTGGTGCCAAAGCCTTTGTCAGTAAGTTTTCTGAAACCCTGTGGTGGGAATTCAAGCAGCAGGGCGTCGAGGTTTTTACTCTCATACCCGACCGCACTGACACCCCCAGCTATCGCAAGTACGCCAACGCCGATGATGTCCTGGCTCAGTCGCCGGAAGACTGCGCCCAGGTCGCCTTTGACAACCTTGGCAAGCTCGCCTGTAAAATTGCCACCGAGAGCGGCGAGAAACAGAACGAGATGATGAAACAATTACCACTGGAACAGCTGATTGAATTAATAGCGGATAATTACATCAAGATGTTCGGTGTAAAAAAAGAATAGGTTGGGCGTACCCTCTTGCCGGATATCGACAAACCGTCTTATCGTCGATTGTTGTTCACTGTCCACGGCCAAAACGAAAAAAGGCTTAACCACAGGGTTAAGCCTTTTTTTATGCTGCTATTGCTTAGTCGGCCAGGGTAATAAAGCCCTCCAGATATTGCACTGCCTGACCAGAGACAACAACCTGCTGTCCGCTAACACGGCAGAGCAACACGCCCCCTCTGGCTGAGGCCTGATAAGCGGTTAACTGCGTTTTTTGCAGCACTTCTGACCAATAAGGCGCCAACCCGGCATGAATGGAACCTGTCACTGGGTCTTCATCACCACCATTGGCCGGCCAAAAATAGCGAGAGATAAAATCGTGATCGCTGTCATGATCGCCCTTGGCAGTCACCACCACATCAAAGGGCGCCAGCGTTTTTAATAATGCGAGATCAGGCGAGGCATTTAACACATCCTCAGCACGATCATAGACAACAAAATAGGCTTGTTCGCTTCGCAGAATCTGTACTGGCGGCAGCGGCGAAAATGCCTGCAATAATGCCTCAGGGGCTGACACAGCCTTGGGCAGGCGGCTGGGAAATGTCATATCGATAAAGCCATCTCGCCCCCGCCGAACGATTAACTCACCCACCGCCTTGGCCTTGAAGACCACCTCATCAATCACCGTATTCTGGCTAAACAGCACATGCGCAGCGGCGAGGGTGGCATGACCACAAAAGGCCACCTCGGTCAGCGGTGAGAACCAACGAATGTTATATCGGTGCTTACCATAGCCGACCACAAAGGCCGTTTCCGATAAATTATTTTCACTGGCAATCGACTGCATCAATTCATCACCCAGCCACTGCTCGGTAATAATAACCGCGGCAGAATTGCCATGAAAAGCGGTGTTGGTAAAGGCGTCGACGAATTGAGTGCGTAGTTTCAAAATGACCTCTTCGATTGTTTTTTACTATTATATTTAGGCAGTTACCCACAGTATGCCGCAGCAGCAGTGACGACACAAAACAAAGAAGACTGAGGATTGAATATAGCCCAGCTCGATAAAGCTGGCGTTGTAATAGGATCAGAGATCTGCCAGCGAGAAAATTCAACAGTTGTTGACTATGATTTAAAGCATAGATCAAAGAAAGCGACAAAATAGCGCTAAAAACCTCGATGAAATGCCATCAAAGGGGTTACAATCCTCTTATTTAGGCTCAACAAATGAAATATGACAACCTGAAGTTCAACCGCGCCGAAAAATTTACTGCCGCCGAACATGCGATACTCGAATCATTCTTCCCCGTTGTTGACGCCCTCGGTAACCTCTTGGGTGAAACCTGTGAGGTGGTCTTGCACTCACTGGAAGACACCGAAAAATCGGTGGTTAAATTCGTCAACGGTCACATCTCTGGCCGTCAAATGGGCGCTCCTATTACTGATTTATCGCTGCATATGCTCAATAAAATGCACGAAAACGGCGCCAATTTTGCCGACAGCTATTTCACCCGCGCCAAGAACGGCAAGCTCATGAAATGCACCACCGTGGCCATTCGCAATCTCAAGGGCGAGGCCATTGCGCTACTCTGTATCAACCTCAATCTTGACTCGCCAATGAGCAACTTTATCGCCGCGCTAACCCCCAGCCACCTGAACAAAATCACCGGCGAACAAGGGGTTACCTTCAACGAGGAAAACTCTCTTGAGGCCCAGCTTGAAAGAATCTCCGATGAGATTATCAAGGATCACAATATTGCCGCCAAGGAGAAGGTGCGCCAGATCATCTATCGCCTCTACCGCGACGATTTATTCGAGCTCAAAGGGGCGGTCAATACTGTCTCCACCTTTCTCGACATCTCGCGCCACACGGTCTATCTCTATATTCGTGAGTACCGCAAGAAGCACACGACGCTGGATTTCACCAAGCAAAAGTAGCAATCACAGCGTCACCAATTGAAAGATAATGCGCAGATAGTGGGAATCACCTAGAGTTCCGGTATACTGCGCCTGCTGTATCTATCTCATCCTATAATGAAAGAATACCTGTCCATGACTACCCTATCGAACACCTTAGCGCTTGCTCATCAACTCATTGCCATAGACTCTGTCACCCCTGACGATAAGGGCTGCCAAGACATCATGATTGAGCGACTGGCCGCCATTGGCTTTCGCATCGAGCGTCTGCGCTACGAGGATGTTGATAATTTCTGGGCCGTACGCGGTGACAGTGGGCCACTGCTGGCCTTTGCCGGTCACACCGATGTCGTTCCTACGGGGCCCGTCGCTGAGTGGCAATATCCGCCGTTTGAGCCGCAGATTGTCGACGGCATGCTATACGGTCGCGGTGCCGCAGACATGAAGGGCAGCCTGGCTGCCATGGTTACCGCCAGCGAAGAATTTGTCGCCAAGCACCCAGACCACAGCGGCCGCATCGGCTTCTTAATCACCAGCGATGAAGAGGGCCCGGCCACCAATGGTACGGTAAAAGTAGTCGAGCACCTGCAAGCCCAGGGCGAACACATCGATTGGTGTTTGGTCGGCGAACCATCGAGCACCAATAAAGTCGGTGATATCATCAAAAACGGCCGCCGCGGCTCCCTCGGCTGCGAGATGACGATCAATGGCACCCAGGGCCATGTTGCCTACCCGCACCTGGCCGACAACCCGATTCACAAGGCGGCGCCAGCACTGGCCGATCTCAGTCAGGAGCACTGGGACGAGGGCAATGACTATTTCCCCGCCACCAGTTTCCAGATTTCCAATATCAATGGCGGCACCGGTGCCACCAACGTCATTCCCGGCACTCTCTCGGTCGTCTTCAACCTGCGCTTCTCGACTGAACTCAGCCCCGAGGTGATCAAACAGCGGGTGGTATCCATCCTCGACAAGCACGGCCTAAACTACGAGCTCAACTGGAACCTCAGCGGCTTGCCGTTCTTAACCGAGAAAGGCCGCCTGGTCGATGCCATCTCTGCCGCCATTGAATCCGCCACCGGATACCAGACCGAGCTGTCCACCGCCGGCGGCACATCGGACGGCCGCTTTATCGCACCGACTGGCACCCAGGTGGTTGAGGTTGGTCCGGTCAATGCCACCATCCACAAGGTCGATGAATGCGTCAAGGCCGAAGACCTGGATAAACTGCATGACATCTACTGCGCCACACTGGTCAATATGCTGGCTCAATAGGCCTTATTTAAACGCCTTCAGTGGGTAGATGTCGTAACGCGACGACTTACCCATCAGCTGAAAACCCGGTTTAACACCGGGCAGAGGCTCGCCCTTTCTCGGCCGCTTAACCGCCACGCGGTAACCGGCGGCATTGATTGCCGCCGCCAACAGCGCCTCGCCATCCATATCCTTACCGACCACCTGCTGAAACGCCTGCATCTCTTTTTTCACCGCCGCCGACTTCTTGCTGGCCGGAAACATCGGGTCCAAATAGATCACATCGGCCAGCGGCGACGTTGCCGCCGCCATCACCTCGATGGCATCGCCGTGATGCAACTGCATTCTGCCGACAATTTGCTGCAACTCACCATCGCCGAATTCGGCAGCACGTTGCAGGCCATCGGATAACAGCTGAGCGACTATCGGCGAGCGTTCATACAGCGACATCTGACAACCCAGAGTCGCCAACACGAAGGCATCCTTACCCATGCCGGCAGTGGCATCGAGCACGGAGGGGGTGACCCCCTTGCCAAAGCCAACGGCCTTGGCAATCATCTGCCCCTTGCCACCACCGTGTAAACGGCGATGTGCCACGGCGCCGGCGCCAAAATCGGCGATAATATCGCCGCCCTTGCCGCCCGCCATGGCCAGCCTTAGGCCGTCATCGGAGACCATTAAGACATACTGATCCTTCGGGCACTGCGCCAGGCTTGCCACCACCGTCGAACCCACTGCCCCGGCCAGTAGCGCGGCACGCTCATCACAGCCGGGCTGACAGCTAAACACCGGAGTCGCCATCGCAGGCATTAACAGAGAAGAAGTTGTGTCGGTTTTCATAGGGCTCGATGTGGGTCAGCGAATAATATCTGCATTATAACAACAGACTGAAGCGCGGATAAAACCTCAGGCATAAAAAAGCCCGGCTAATGCCAGGCCAGTCAAGCTGACAACTGTTTACAGTGGCAACAGTTCGAGCTCTACTCGGCGGTTAGCCGCGCGACCCTGAGTACTGCTGTTAGAGGCAATAGGGTAACGTGGGCCATAGCCCTGGGTCTGAACACGACCCGCCTTAACACCCTGGGTAATCAGATAGCGGCCGACACTGTTGGCGCGCTGTTCACTGAGGGTTTGGTTCATCGACGAGCTGCCGGTAGAATCGGTGTGACCGCCGACGCGCAAGACGGTGCTGTCAAACTCTTGCACCACAATATCGATCGAGTCTAATACCGGATAAAAGTCTGAGCGAATGTCAGAGCTGGAGCTGGCAAAGGTGATATTGCCCGGCATAATCAGCCGAATATTATCACCCTCACGCTGGATTCTTACCCCGGTGCCTTCAAGTTTGGCGCGCAATGCCGCCTCTTGGCGATCCATGGTATAACCAATACCGCCACCGATGGCACCACCGGCAGTGGCACCAATCAACGCACCTTTTCCACGGTCTTTCTTGCTCGATGTCGCCACACCAATTAACGCACCGGTCACCGCGCCAATACCTGCACCCTTGGCAGTATTGCTGACTTTTTGTTCGCCGGTATATGGATCGGTACTCATACAAGCCGTTAACATTACCGCCATGCCCAGCACTACAATTTTCTTCATCCTACAACCCTTACTCACTTATAATAATTACACCACATAATAACGCTGTTAGATTTTAAAATCAGCGATGCAGCTTACATTATCAACGTGAAGTAATAGATTATTTTTTATCAACCTAAGGATTCTGCCAGCAGATTGATATCATCTTGGGCCAACACAGCCTCGAGAAAACTGCAGTTATGCAGCAGTGCCTGCATGTACAGATTGTCGCCACCAAAATGCTGCTCGGCATAGCGATAAACCCCCTCAAAATACCCTTCGAGACGGGTTTCAATGGCGGTGTGCACAAAGCCCGGCGTCTTGCTTAACAAATCCAAGGCGCTGCTATAAACAACGTTTATCGTGCCGTTTTTCTCGACACTCTTGGCGACACCGCCTTTTTCGAACTCATCGAATAAATGATCGCGACACTTGTTGAGGTAATCCGCGTCAGCCATCTGTGCCACCAAGTCTGCGGAACCGACCAGATAACCGAGCTTACGACAAACAGGATTGGCGAGCTCAATTTCATCGGGCACAATTTCATAGCCGGTAAATTGCACCAATTTTTTGGCCAGCGGCACCCAATCTTCATGGCCTATCTCGGTTAAATAATCGGCCAGGAAACGCGCGCTGCGGGTGACATGGATACGAGTATATTCGGCACCGTCTAAGTGACGGGTATCGCCCCGGCGACGGATATAGCCAGAGTCGTGAAACAGCGCCACCAGAATACCCAATTCAATACGGCGGGCTCCTAACGCTTGCTCAGAGCCGCAGTGGCTCTGCTCATAACCATCCATCAAACGGGCGCAGGCCAACGTCACATCGAGCACATGTTGCAAGTCATGGTAACCGGTTTCACAGCCAAAAAAGCCCTGACGCTTGCCGTGATACATCGCCTCTAAATCGGCAAAGGATTGCCGAATCAGCGCCGTATCGAGATCATCATAGAGCGGGCTGAGAATAGCCACCACGGCCTCACAAACCTGCGTCGTATCGGACACCGCAATAGTATTGGTAACATCGAAGCCCCGGCGATGAGGGTGACGCAGCTTTTGGCCAGGCACTGCCCTTTGCGGCAAGGTCATCGTGTGATTCTCGCGGCCGTAGACACCAATGTTAACCGTTTTTTACTCTCCATGAGTATTCAAGCCTTTTTGCTGTTCTATCCGATCTCTCAATTGCCGACGCTGACTACTCTCTTGTCGGGCATACCGCCGCTGCTCTATCACTTCTCGCTTTTCTTTAGAGCGTCGCTGCATGCCCAGAATAATGGCCTGACCATTCGACATATGTATATTTATTCTTACATTATAAGTTTTTCGGGTCATGCCGTGCTTGTCTGTTATCGTGAAGGTCTTCACAGTTTCGCCACCCGAGGCACCGGTTTCGCCGGTTAAGTAGCAACGAACCTCCAAAATCTTGTCCTCGGTCAGTGACCAGTCTTTTAACGAGGCGAGCTTCTTACGGGCACGCTCGACAAAACGCGGGGTGTCAACATCGATAAGATACGCCCCCTCGCCGCTGGATGTTGGAACGGATGTCTCAAAATCCCCCATCACAATTTGACCCGGTGAGGCACCATCGAGCATCCGCGCCAATTCGATGGTAACGTCGCCGACAATATAGCTAAACATGGTCGGATTCAGCCCCTCGGCCTGGTAGAACTCGTAATGACTGCCCATGTGAAAACCGGTGCGGATCAGCGGCACGGTGTTGCCGACGGCGCGGCGACGGGCAATGGCGTTATCCATGACTACTAACAGCATAAACAGGTAGAGGTTGAGGCTGGCCTCCGGGGTGTTGTCGCGACTCCAAATATAGAAGCCATCACCGGTGGTGGTCCGGGTGAAGTTGATCTCGATATGCTGCTTTAACAGCTTGTGATAGGACGAGTTAATTGAATAGGACAGACTGTTTAACTGACTGGTTTGCTCGAAGGGGGTGAACAGCGAGAAATCGACAATATCAAACAGCAATACCGCCCGCTTATCGACATAACTGATGCTGTAGCGGTGCAGCAACTCCTCGACCAGCGACTGGGCGGCACCATCATCGGCAATCGGCACCGGCAGGTCGATGGCAATTGGCTCCAGCCCAAGGCGCTTGGCCGTGCCATTAAACGCCTGTGCCTTCATATAGCGTCGGCCAGAAATCAATTTTTTGATAAACAAGCCGTTCAATGCCTCGAGACGGCTGTCGACGGCGGTCTGATTGAGCGCGGCGGTATACTGTGCCAGAAAATAGTGGGGCGCCATTAACAGCTCGATGCCCTTGGCCGTGGTACGCCAGCACAGCACAATGTTCTGCCCCAGGCCCCAGTGCTCACGAATAGCCGCCTCTAGAAACTTCAGATTGCCGCGCTGTAATATGCCAATGGCGACACCGTGTTGCTCGGATAAACTTTCCGAATCACTCATAGCTCTTCCCTAAGGCCTGTATCGGCCTCCACCCAAATACTTATTTATTTGATATATCAGTATTATAGCTGCCAGTCGATGGCATCTCGACCCCGTTGTGATAAATATTTATTGGCCTGTGAGAATGGCTTGCTGCCCCAAAAACCACGGTAGGCCGATAATGGCGACGGGTGCGGCGCCATCAACACCTTGTGGCGACGGGGGTCGACGTTCTTCGCCTTCTTCTGCGCGGGCGCCCCCCACAGCAGAAATACCACATCCTGGCACTGTTGATTAATCGCCTCGATAATCGCATCGGTCAGGGTCTCCCACCCCTTCCCCTTGTGGCTTGCCGCCTGGCCCTGCTCGACGGTTAGCACATTATTGAGCAGCAATACTCCCTGCTGTTGCCAACGCTCGAGGCAGCCGTGGGACGGTGCTTCGACCCCGAGGTCATCGGCCAGCTCCTGATAGATATTGCGCAGTGACGGCGGAATCTTCACCCCCGGCAACACCGAGAACGACAGGCCGTGGGCCTGGCCTGCGCCGTGGTAAGGGTCCTGGCCGAGGATAACCACCTTGACCTCATTCATCGGCAAGCCTTTAAAGGCATTAAAGATGGCGGCGTTATCGGGAAATACCGTCGCCTGTCGCTGGCGCTGCGCCAAGGTTTTTTGCAGCGCCACCATGTAATCTTGCGCCAGTTCAGGGTTGATCACTCGCTGCCAGCTCGAGTCTAACTCCTCGGTTAATGCCTTAAGATTCATTGCGCCACACTCTAAAATTACGTTAGATCAATTCTAACAAAAATTTATAGCAATCTAATATCGCAATGGAGGGGATTTTCTTACAATAGGGCAAAAGATAATGAGGAAAGACCATGTCCACCCCCTACCAGCTACTCGGTCAAGAAGATGGCATCCGCGCCCTGGCCAACGCCTTTTATGAGGCGATGGATGAATTGGAAGAGGCCCAGCCGATTCGTCGCATGCACGCCGACAACCTCGATGCCATCAAAAACAGTCTGTTTATGTATTTAACCGGCTGGTTGGGCGGACCGCCATTGTATGCCGATGCCACCAGCAGCGTCTGCCTAACCACACCGCACAAGGGCTTTAGTATCGGCGAGAAAGAGCGCGACCAGTGGTTGCTGTGCATGGACGCGGCGCTGGAGAAAATCAACGCCAGCGATGAGGTAAAAGCCATGCTGAAAGAGCCGATGTGGCAACTGGCCGATTTTATTCGCAACAACGATAAAGGCTAAAGAATACCGTTAAAGGCAATGCCCTTGGCGGCCAGGTGTTGCTTGACCAGGCCATCGAAGGATTCCTTGGCCATTAATTTCCAGCCCTCACCCACGGTGGGCTGGGCCAGCCACCAGATGGGATTGACCCGCAAATAGTGAAATTCTCGATCCTCGGGTAACTCTAAGACGACAAAAATGCCCTCGTCGAACTTCTCCAGCAAAGATAATGTGGCCGCGATCAAACTGTCGGTTACCTCTTCGCCGTCGGTATAACGCACATCGGCGTAAGCCGCTCTGCCCTGATCAATATCCACACCTGCTCCCAATAAAATCACTCTAAGACAACCGATTATAACCATTAAACTGTTAGAATCGATGCCTTTATTTTCACCACGCCAGTATCCGTATGATGTCAGCCGCACAAACTCGTCAGTATCCACCACAGACACGCAGCCTCAGCCTCGATGATGGCACCCGCCTGAACATTCTCGACTGGCGACAATACTGCCAACACCGCGACCGCCCCTGCGCCATTCTGCTACACGGCTTTACCAATAACAGCCATATTTGGCAGCCGCTGGCCGACGACATCGCCACCGCTCAACCGCTGATTGCCATCGACTTCAGAGGCCACGGCGACTCGGATTGGGACCCCGAGCTTCGCTATCAGCACGACCAGTTGATGGCCGATGTGGCGGCGGTATTACAACAGTTGGCCATTGGCCAGCACCACTTAATCGGCCACAGCCTGGGCGCCAGAATCGCCCTGTTACTGGCCGCCGAGCACAGCGATAAGGTGGCCAGCCTGACGTTGATCGATACCGGCCCCGATGTCGGCGACAACGGCGCCGCCAAAGTCAGAGTCGATGCCGAGGCGATGCAGCAGGACTTTGCCAGCCCAGAGGCATTCAGCCACTATTTGAAGAGTATTTATGTCTTTGCCCAAGCCGCCGCGGTGGCGGCGTTGTGTCGGCACGGGTTGAAGGCGACAGACGATGGCCGCTATCGGGTCAAGACAGACCCCGGCTTTGCCAAGGTGCTGTGGAAACCGGGCGAAAGACGCCACGATGCCAGCGATTTAACCGCACCAAAGAACCAGCAGCTGTGGCTGGCGCTCGACACCATCGACGCCGCCGGTATTCGCTGCCACGTCATCCGCGGCAGCATATCCGCCATCTTACGGGCCAAGACCGCCAACAAAATGCTCGAGCAGCACTTGATCAAAGGCGGTCAGTTAACCACCATCAAACGCGCCGGCCACGCGGTGATCTGCGACAACCCCGGCGACACAGTCGCCGCCATCGGCGAGTTTTTAATGTCGCCGCCGCGACGAGAGCAGTAATCCCAGCCACAAAAAAAGCCGCTTCTCTCGAGGCGGCCTTCGTTGTTACTATCCCTGTAGCACTCATATCCTTATGTGTGCAGTATCGTCCTGATGTGTTCTATTATCCCTAAATCGAGATGAATCAGTAGTGGTTAATACGTATAGCCTCTGTGAGACATTACCCATAACAATTCCAATATTCTTTACGGGGTGTATTATATTTAGGGTCAGAGTAAAAACTAATCCTATTACTTTGGCCCTCTTTTCAACAACCGCTGTCGCCTGCCGCCCAAAACCTCAAGCTCTTCTTTAAATCGTTCACAACCCAGTGCCATCCCTCGTTTTGCCGACAACCTGATATCACTCAGCAGCGCCTCTTCAACCTGGCCAGCAAACAACGCCCTATATCTTACCTCTCTCGTCAACTGGGTCTTTGCAAGGCTCACATATTGCTCATGCGGCTCCCACATAGCAACAGCCTGACCAAAGGCATGACATCGATAACTGGACCAATGATAGTCCGCCGGATCCCTCACCATCCCTGCCCGAACAGGGTTTAGTTCAATATACTGCTGACAGACAAGAAAATAGCCCTCGCTCTGCACTGGACATGATTTAAATCGCCCCTCAAACAAAGTACCTGTGCGCTGGTATTGATGATTGAAGTAGCGGACATAATGCCGCCCAATAAACTGCATAAAGCGGGATATGGCATCATCTTCTTGTGGGGTAACGAGCAAATGAACATGGTTGGTCATCAGAACCCAGCTATGAATACGCACATCGTATCGAACTGCAGCCTCGTGAAGCCAATAGGCATAAGCTGCCATATCCTCATCCGAGCCAAAACAAACCTGACGATTGTTACCACGCTGAATCACGTGTTGAGGGATACCCTTTGGGGTATATCGCTTAAGCCTTGCCATTACGTTCATCCTTGAACGATTGAGTATTCTTTAGTTTAGCTTCTATTTAGGGGCAGAGTAAAAACTAACCTTGAACATCCACACTGAAGAGACGATCGCCTCAAGAAAAGGCAATAGTTTTTACTCTGACCCTAAATATTTGTACTCTGACCCTAAATATTGGCCTCAAGAAAAGGCAATAGTTTTTACTCTGACCCTAAATATTCGATGATTGAAGTAGCGGACATAATGCCGCCCAATAAACTGCATAAAGCGGGATATGGCATCATCTTCTTGTGGGGTAACGAGCAAATGAACATGGTTGGTCATCAGAACCCAGCTATGAATACGCAC
>NZ_CAKLPX010000007.1 GCF_923077115.1 Sinobacterium norvegicum | reverse complement strand
AAAGCCGTCGCAGATAGGGGATTACCCGTAGCCCACACCCTACAAGCCTCGATACAGACCCAAACCAAACACCGGCCGCCAAATCTCAGACATAAAAAAACCGGCTGACGCCGGTTTTTTTATGTCTAACACTTTTACTTCACGACCTTCAAACTCGGCCGCTTCGCAGCAGGCTCAGGTTTTGGTGGTGTTGGCTCAGGGTCGGTATCAGTCGGAAGCTCCTCCTCGAATAACACCCCCTCACCGTTTTCACGAGCGTAGACACCAATAACCGCATAAAGCGGCACAAAGACATCCATCGGCACGCCACCAAATCGGGCGTCGAAGGTGAGAAAGTCGTTGCCGACATTCAAGCCTCGCACCGCAGAGGGCGCCACGTTTAACACGATCTGACCATCTTCAACAAATTGCTGAGGCACGACCACATCTTTCAATGTGGCATTCACCACCACATAGGGTGTGCAGTCATTATCTAAAATCCATTCGTAGGTAGCACGAATGAGATAAGGACGCCTAGAAGTCATTTCCATAGAGCTATGACTTTAACTGAGTGCGCATATCCAGCTCAGCTTCAGATAAGCTGGCCTGGAATGATTCACGAGCAAAGATCAGGTCCATATATTTGAACAGCGGTGTCGTTTGCTTAGTTTTGGCAATTTCAACACCTAACTTAGGCAGACGCCATAGAATCGGTGCCAAGCAACAGTCAACCAAGGTGAACTCGTCGCTCATGAAATAAGGCTTGTCATCAAAAATAGGCGCCACACCGCTCAAGCTCTCACGCAATTCTTTACGAGCAGCATCAGCCTCTTTTGCCTTGGTCTTCGGATTATCAATTAAATCTACCAAGCGACACCAATCACGCTCAATGCGATACATCCAGAGACGACTCTGACCACGGGCAACGGGGTAAACAGGCAGTAACGGCGGATGCGGGAAGCGCTCATCCAAATACTCCATCATCACCTTCGACTCATAGAGCGCCAGGTCACGATCCAATAGCGTCGGTAAACTATTGTATGGGTTTAAGTCAGCCAGTTCAGCCGGCTTGTTATCGGCATCGACATCAACGATGTCAACGGTGACGCCTTTCTCGGCCAATACGATACGTACACGGTGACTATAATGACTAGCACCGTCCGAAAAAAACGTCATTGATGAACGCTTTGCAACTACACCCATTGAAAATCCCTCAGAAACTCAATATTTAAAAACACAAAAACAGCAGCACCAAGTTGATGCCGCTGCCGTCAAGCTAATCACTGCAATTGCTTAGTGAATATCTTTCCAATATTCGCGGTTAAGCAAATAGACGAAGATAAACATGACACACAAGAACAGTAGTACATAAACACCTAGGCGCTTACGCTCTTCTTTCATTGGCTCAGCCATATACGCCATAAAGTTGGTCAGATCGTAAACAACCTGCTCATACTCGGCGGCATTCAGCTTGCCCGTACCCTCGATGTTTTCAACGCGACCGCAGGCATGCTCAGGGTCTTCCATCGGAATTCCTGTCAGCGGATCACGCTTAACGCCACCATTGGCAGCAATGGCATAGGCCGGCTTACATTCGGTATCGCCCTGAAGCTCACGCAACACATGCGGCATACCAACATCTTTGAAGACCAGGTTGTTAACACCCCATGGGCGCGTTGGATCTGTGTAGAAACTTAATAGATAAGTATACAGCCAATCATTACCACGCGAACGTGCAACCAAGGTCAGATCTGGAGGGCCTGCACCAAACCACTTCTTAGCGTCAGCCGGCGTCATGCCATTAGTCATCAAGTCGCCGATTTTACTGTCATCGAAAATCAAGTTTTCCATGACCAGCTCTTCCGGCATGCCCAGATCACTGGCAATACGCCCGTAGCGAGAGAACTTCGCCTCGTGACAACCCATACAATAGTTGACGAAGGTCTGCGCACCGCGTTGTAGCGATGGCTGATCCGTTGCATCAACGGTAATCTTCATACAATCAATGGTGCCGCAGGGCTTGTCGCCCGCAGCTGAAGCAACAAGCGGAAGTGCTGCCATTATTAACACTGCTAGCAACTGTTTCATTTCATTGTCACCCTATCTGGAACTGGCTTGGTCTTTTCTTTCGATGTATACCAAGGCATTAGCAAGAAGAAAGCAAAATACAGCACAGTACAAATCTGCGCGACCAAGGTTCTTGTTTCAGTGGCAGGTACGACACCTAAATAGCCGAGGATAACGAATACAACAGGCAGTGCCAACAAGGCGAACTTGCTCATGCGACCTTTGTAGCGCCAAGATTTGACTGGGCTACGATCCAACCAAGGCAAGACGAATAAGATAGCGATAGCACCACCCATCACGACAAAACCAAGGAACTTAGCATCCAGCGGGCCAATATTGAAGGTTACTGCACGCAACATCGCATAGAACGGCGTGTAATACCAAACGGGGGCAATGTGTGCCGGCGTTTTCAGCGCATTCGCTTCTTCGAAGTTAGCGTGCTCTAGGAAATAGCCTCCCATCTCAGGCATAAAGAACAAGATGCCGCAGAATACGAACAAGAAAACAACAATACCGACCAAATCATGCACAGTGTAGAAAGGATGGAAAGGAACACCGTCTTTCGGGATGCCGTTTTCATCTTTATTCTGTTTAATCTCAACACCATCAGGGTTATTTGAACCCACTTCGTGCAGCGCTAACAAGTGCAGCACCACCAGCGCCAACAAGACGATGGGTAAGGCGACAACATGTAGAGCAAAGAAACGGTTTAGTGTGACACCACTGATGAGGAAGTCACCACGAATCCACTCAACCAAGTCAGGACCAATGCCAGGAATTGCACCAAATAGCGAAACAATAACCTGCGCACCCCAGTAAGACATCTGCCCCCATGGCAGTACATAGCCGAGGAAACCCTCTGCCATCAACACCAGGTAGATAGCCATACCAAAGATCCATACGAGCTCACGTGGCTTTTTATAAGAGCCGTAAAGCAAACCGCGGAACATATGCAGATAAACGACGGCAAAAAACGCCGAGGCGCCGGTAGAGTGCATATAACGAATAATCCAGCCGTAATCGACATCACGCATGATGTATTCGACTGAGGCGAAGGCCAAGTCTGGATCCGGCACATACATCATTGTTAACCAGATACCAGTCAACAGCTGGTTGACCAGCACCACCATCGATAAAACACCGAAGAAGTACCAGAAGTTGAAGTTTTTCGGTGCATAGTATTTACCCATATGGGTATCCCATGCACGGACAATAGGCAGACGCTCGTCGACCCAATCACGCAAATTTACGAGTGCTTTCATTATGCTTGCTCCGGATCTTCACCAACCATGATCACGCCATCTGAGATGTAGCGATATGGTGGTACTTCTAGGTTCAGCGGTGCAGGGACGCCCTGGAATACTCGACCCGACAGGTCAAAGCGAGAGCCGTGACACGGGCAGAAGAAACCACCAACCCAATTCGCGCCCAAGTCTTCAGGAGCCAATTCTGGACGAAACTTTGGTGCACAGCCAAGGTGGGTACACAATCCGACCAACACTAGCAACTCAGGCTTAACTGAACGCTCATCACCGGTCACGTATGCAGGTTGTTGTTGCTGCTCAGAATCCGGATCTTGCAGACGGCTATTATTCGTTGCCAATGCGTCCAACTGTTCCTGTGTTCGATGCACAAGATACACTGGTTTACCACGCCACTCGGCAACAACCATACGACCTGCTTCAATTTTACTCACATCCACCTGAACTGGCGCGCCAGCGGCCTTTGCCTTGGCACTTGGCGCCCATGATCCAATAAACGGTGTTGCAACCCCTACTGCTCCGGCCGCGCCAACAACGGTTGTTGCTGCGGTCAGAAAGCGTCGCCGCCCTGTATTCACCTCGTCAGTCATGACGATCTCTCCCCCATTAAAGCTTAACAAATTATTTTCAGACGTCTGCTCAACGCCTTTAGAAAAGCCTAAAATAAATCCGAACCATGGTAATTAAAAACAGGGGTACTGACAAGAAAAACCCCAATAATCATAGGTTTTAATTCCACAATTGCATAAAGCACATTCTGACGCCGAAAAAAAACGCCCGCAAGCGGACGTTTCTTTGGCAAAAGCGTCGAATTAACGCTTTGAGAACTGAGGCTTCTTACGCGCTTTGCGTAGACCAACCTTCTTACGTTCAACTTCACGAGCATCACGAGTTACGAAGCCAGCCTTACGTAGAGCCGGGCGTAAGTTCTCGTCATATTCCATCAACGCACGAGTAATACCGTGACGGATTGCACCAGCCTGACCGAAGCTACCACCACCTTTAACAGTGATGTTAAGGTCGAACTTCTCAACCATTTCAACCAACTCTAGAGGCTGACGTACAATCATACGCGCAACTTCACGGCCGAAGAAATTTTCGATAGTGCGATTGTTAATAGTAATGTTACCTGTACCTGAAGTAAGGAAAACACGTGCAGTTGAGGTCTTACGACGACCAGTACCGTAGTATTGAGTAGCAGACATTATTTACTTACCCCAAGATCAAGTTCTAGAGGCTGTTGCGCGGCGTGCGGATGTTCGCTACCGGCGTAAACCTTCATCTTTCTAAACATTGCACGACCCAGTGGGTTGCGTGGCAACATTCCCTTAACCGCAGACTGAATAACACGCTCTGGCGCTTTATCAATTAGCTTCTCGAAGCTAATATCTTTCAATCCGCCAGGATATTCAGTGTGGCTATAGTAAATCTTGTCGGTCGCTTTCTTACCGGTAACACGTACTTGTGCCGCATTGATAACAACGATGTAATCGCCAGTATCAACGTGAGGTGTGTACTCAGCTTTATGCTTGCCGCGTAAACGGTGAGCAATTTCTGTAGCCAAACGACCAAGGGTCTTATCAGCCGCGTCAACAATATACCAGTCGCGTTTTACGTCGGCTGGTTTTGCGCTAAAAGTCTTCATTAAATTTGCCTCTGAGGCGATAGTGCGAATTTGAAGGCGTGAACTTCGCAGCAGGTTTTACCAACCAGACCATATTACAGCCAAGGCATTATGTAAAACTTACTACCCAAACACTTGATTTCAATAATATAAACCCTAAGGCTTATGCTCTCTGGCCAAGTATTCGTGCGACTGCATTTCCAGCAACCGGCTGATTGTGCGCTCAAATTCAAATGATAACTTACCACTGGAATACAGCTCTCCCAATGGCACCGCGGCGGATAGTACCACCTTTACCCCCCTGTCGTAAAACTCATCGACCAAATTAATGAATCTTCTTGCCAAATCATCCTTATTTTGAAATTCCGGGACATTAGAAATCAACACCGCGTGAAATTCTTTGGCCAGCTCAATGTAGTCATTCTGCGAACGAGGGCCATCACAAATAGCGTAGAAATCAAACCAGGCCACATCATCGCCCACTCTTTTCGCTCGGATATTGCGCCCCTCTATCTCGATATCGACATCGGCTTCACAGTGCTCATGGTCCGGCGCCAGATTAGTAAAACTGCTGGCCAACGATAATTCCGCCGCCTCATCGAGGGGATGATGGAACAATTCAGCCTGTTCCAGAGTTCGTAAACGGTAGTCAACACCGCCATCGACATTAATAATTTCAGTACGCTCATTCAGCAGCTTAATCGCGGGCAAGAAACGACTGCGCTGCAAACCGTTTTTATAGAGCCCGTCAGGAATAATATTAGAGGTTGCCAGCAACACCACACCGCGAGCAAACAGCGCCTCAAACAAACCGCCAAGAATCATTGCATCAGTGATATCAGAGACGAAGAACTCATCAAAACAGATAATTCGAGCCTTTTTAGCAATGCCATCAGCCACTTTCTCCAGGGGATTCTTCTCCCCTTGAAGTTCTGTTAACTGGTGATGCACATCGCGCATAAATCGATGAAAGTGTGTCCGCTGTTTCTGCTCAAACGGCAGGCTGTCGTAAAAATTATCCATCAGATACGTCTTACCGCGTCCGACGCCGCCCCAAAAATAAAGCCCCTTCACCATCGCCGGCTCTTGTTGACGACCAAATAATGACTTCAATCTTACCGATAAGCCCCCGCCGCTCACGGCCTCAGACGCCAGCAATTCGTCGTATAATCGCTGCAAATGCTTAACCGCATTTTCCTGCGAAGCATCGTAGTTAAAGCCCGGGGTTTGTAAATCGTTTTTATAGCGTTCTAGAGGAGTCATTTATCCACAACCAAAATCGGCGCCTGCTTTTATTCTATCGCCGCAGAGCGAAAGCGCTGCCACTTTACCGGCACAAATCACAACAGGCAAATCTGAACAGGTCAATCAGCCAAAACCGCTAGCCTTTGGCGCCGGTTAAATGGTTTAATTATCGCTAAAATATATCGCCGTAGAATCATCTACACTCTATATCTACACCGTTTCAGAGGAATTAACGTGTTCTCGACTTTCGAAGCAATTATTATCGCCGCCCTGTTTGCCCTGATCGGCGCAATTATTGGCGCCTTCGCCAGCTCTCGCCTCTCCAGCGGCAGCCGTGCCAACAATGACCTCAGTGACGAGCTAGCAAACACCAAAAAGGAACTCGATGAGTACCAGCAACAGGTAGAAGACCACTTTCTTGAAACAGCCAAGCTGGTAGACGAACTTACCAAGAGTTATCGCGACGTTCACAACCACCTTGCACAGGGTGCCAGCGAGTTGCTAAATGAAGAGATTATCGAGCAGCCACTGAAGAAAATCCAAGGCCCCGAAGACCAGCAAGACGTTGTCGAAACAACCGAGACTGCAGGCTTTGCGCCGCTTGACTACGCCCCTAAAGACCCAAAAACAAAGAGCGGCGTGCTCGACGAAGGCTTTGGCTTACAAAAGACAGCCAGCGAGCGTTAACCGGCTATCAGGCTGGGTTATCGATATCAACAAACACCGTATCGACATCCAGCCGCTCAGCCATCTCTTCTGCCATGGCCTTGACCCCGTAACGCTCTGTTGCGTGGTGGCCTGCCGCATAGAAATGCACACCCCACTCCCTGGCAGAATGCACTGTCTGCTCTGATACCTCACCGGTAATAAATGCATCGACACCGGCAGCGATCGCCTGCTCGATATAGGATTGGCCACCACCAGTACACCAGCCAACACGCTTGATCGGTCGTGGAGCAGAGATATGTAACGGCTTGCGACCAAGCTTCGTCTCTATGCTGGCGGCCAGTTCTTCGCCAGTACAAACCTGTGCCAGAGAACCCTGCAATGCAATTGCTGGGCTGCCCGTACCAGCCACCCCCCCCTCAACAGCCAAACCCAATAACTGCGCCAGTTGTGCGTTATTGCCCAATACCGGGTGAGAATCCAGGGGCAAATGATAACCAAGTAGGCTGATATCATTGGCCAATAACACCTTTAAGCGATTTTTCTTCAATCCTGTGATGCAGGGGTTTTCACCCTTCCAGAAATACCCATGATGGACCACGATAGCTTGAGCACCGAGTTCGACAGCACGATTAATCAGCGCCTGACTGGCGGTCACACCAAACACAATCCGATTAATGCTATTGGCACCCTCAACCTGCAAACCGTTAGGGGCATAATCACTAAACTGTTGCGGCTGTAGCACCTCGTCGCAAAATGCCAACAACTCACTCAACTCAATAGCCATACTTTTCTCACTCTTTTTAGACTGCCCCAATGGTAAATTAAAAGCGGACTATTTCAACCGCCAACGAAGACAGCAGATACTGAAAACTATATGATAATCAGTATATTTTGCCCTTTAAGCCCCAGAGAAGCACATGAAATCTGTCCTCAAACTATTCGGCTGGCCAACAATCTGCGGCTTTTTACTGGCCGCCGTCATCATTCTGGCGTTCCCTCGGTACTTCTCTTCCTCGACCCAGCCTCAAGTTGATAGCAGCCGGCAGGACCAGCAACCACTCTCATACGCCGACGCTGTTTCTATCGCCGCTCCTTCCGTCGTCAGCATCTACACCGCCAAACAGAGCCCTCAGCAACAACACCCTCTGATGCAAGACCCTTTTTTCAAACACTATTTTGATAACAGCGACACACCTAGACAGCAACGTATTGAGCGCAGCCTCGGCTCGGGTGTCATTATTGACGCCAAGGGCTACATTCTGACCAATCACCACGTCGTCGACAGTGCCGATCAAATATTAGTGTCGCTGCTGGATGGACGCGAGTCCCTGGCCGTTGTCGTTGGCAGCGACCCAGAAACCGATCTTGCGGTACTCAAAATAGAACTCCCTGAACTCACACCCATTGTGTTTGGACAGCCTGAGCAAGCCCGTGTAGGCGATGTTGTATTGGCCCTCGGCAACCCCTTTGGTTTTGGACACACTGTGACCCAGGGTATTATCAGCGCTACTGGACGCTATGGCCTGGCACTCAACACCTATGAGAATTACATCCAAACTGATGCCGACATCAACCCAGGCAACTCAGGCGGCGCATTAATCGACGTCTATGGTCGACTGATTGGCATTAACTCGGCCATTTGGTCTAAAACCGGAGGCTCCCAGGGCATTGGCCTGGCTATTCCAGCGGATATTGCCAGCAATATTCTCAATCAAATCATTCAACATGGCCAAGTCGTCAGAGGCTGGCTAGGCATCGAAGTACAGGAAATTAGCAGCGCCAGCAACCGCAACCCCAGCGGGCTGGTCATCAGCGCGATTTACCGTAACAGCCCGGCGGCAAGAGCCGGCTTGATGGCCAATGACAATATACTCAAAATTGATAATAAACCGTTGATCAACGGCAGAATGGGAATGACGCAAGTTGCCTCGTTACAACCAGGCCAAGTTATTGAAATCGAAGTTTCAAGAGATAACCAGCCGCTTCAGCTTCGACTCACCGTGGGTAAACGGCCAGCCGAAGAGCAATAGCTACTGCAGCTTTATACGGTATTCAGCTGAGCGGGCATGAGCCGTCAGTGATTCGCCGCGGGCCAATACCGAAGCGGTCTTACCCAGCTCAGACGCGCCCTGCGCAGAGCACATAATCAACGAACTCCGCTTCTGAAAATCATATACACCCAGTGGCGATGAGAAGCGCGCGGTACCCGAGGTTGGCAGAACGTGGTTGGGGCCTGCACAGTAATCACCAAGCGCCTCGGCAGTATAGCGCCCCATAAAAATTGCACCGGCATGGCGTATCTCTGCCAGCATCGCCTCAGGGTCTTCCACCGATAACTCGAGGTGCTCTGGCGCAATAATATTGGTGATCTCAGTCGCCGCCTGCATCGATGGCACCAAAATCAGTGCGCTGCGGTCCTCGATTGCCGCTCGAATAATGTCACTGCGCTCCATAGTCGGGAGTAATTTATCCATACTCTGCTGGACCGCATCGAGGAACTCCACACTATCACTGAGCAATATTGCCTGGGCATCTTCATCATGCTCAGCCTGAGAGAACAGGTCCATTGCAATCCAATCTGGATCCGTTTTACCGTCGCAGACAACCAGAATCTCAGAGGGTCCAGCAATCATATCGAGTCCGACCTGACCAAACACTTGACGCTTAGCAGTCGCCACATAAATATTGCCAGGCCCTACAATCTTATCCACCTTGGGCACGGTTTCGGTACCATAAGCCAACGCTGCGATGGCCTGTGCACCACCGATGGTAAATACCGTATCGACACCTGCAATCGCCGCCGCAGCTAATACCATATCGTTTAGCTCACCGTCTGGCGAGGGCACGACCATGATAATTTCTTGCACGCCGGCGACCTTCGCCGGTATGGCATTCATCAACACTGACGAGGGGTAAGAAGCCTTGCCCCCAGGCACATAGAGACCAACACGATCCAGAGGCGATATTTTTTGGCCCAATACGGTGCCATCGGCCTCGGTATACTGCCAGGAATCCTGCTGTTGATGCTGGTGATAACTGCGCACTCGCTCTGCGGCCTTTTCTAATGCCTGACGCTTATCGGCATCGATATTCGCCAATGCCTGAGCGATACGTTCGGCAGAAACCGCCAGTTCGGAAAAGCTATCGACCGAGTAGCGATCGAAGGTCGCAGTAAGCTCAACCAACGCCTGATCACCTTGGCGGCGAACCCGTTCGATAATATCGACAACAGCGCCATGGACAGCATGGTCTGAGACCGACTCCCAAGCCAGCAACTGCTCTAGCTGCTGAGAGAAGTCTGTATCACTACTGTTTAAACGTTTTATATCGAGGTTATTCATTTTCATTACCAACAAGGGTGCCGACACTGGACAGTGCCGGCAACTAACAGATTCAAGCCATCGTTATGCTGTTATCGCTTTGCTACAACAGCGGCAGAGATTTTTTCAACCACTTGCTCAATGCGATGATGCTTCATTTTCAACGCAGCCTTGTTGACGACCAGGCGGCTGCTGACATCGGCAATAAGATCGAGCGGTTCCATACCGTTGGCGCGCAAAGTATTGCCAGTATCGACAATATCCACAATCAAATCGGCCAACCCCATGATAGGTGCCAGTTCCATTGCGCCATAAAGCTTAATAACTTCAGCCTGCAAGCCCTGTTCGGCGCAATACTGCTTGGCGATATTGGTAAATTTAGAGGCCACCTTAATGCGGCCCTTGGGTAATTCTGCACCGGTAATACCGGCCGTCATTAGCTGGCACTTAGAAATTTCCAAATCGAGCATCTCGTAGAGACCGGCACCACCGACCTCCAATAACATGTCCTTGCCCGACACCCCCATATCCGCAACACCATGTTTCACATAGGTCGGCACATCCGAACCGCGGATGACCAGTAACTGCACGGATGGGTCGGTGGTTTCAAAAATAAGCTTACGGCTTTTCGAGATATCTTCGATCGGCTCAATGCCTGCCGCGGCCAATAATGGCAGGGTCTCTTTCAGGATACGCCCTTTGGTTAAGGCGATAATTAAAGGCTGAGTCATACTTAATCCACCAAACGCTTTATCGTTGCACCGAGCAACTGAAGCTTTTCTTCAATACATTCATAACCACGATCGATGTGATAGATTCGATCGACAACCGTATCACCCTCGGCAATCAGGCCTGCAATCACTAAGCTGGCAGAGGCTCGCAAGTCAGAGGCCATGACCGGCGCCCCTTGTAAGCCTTCCACACCATGAATAATCGCAGTATTGCCTTCGAGATGTATGTTGGCGCCCATACGATTGAGCTCGTGGGCATGGATCAGACGGTTTTCAAAGACAGTTTCACTCACCGTTGCAGTGCCTTGGGCAATACTGTTCAGCACCGTGAACTGCGCCTGCATATCGGTAGGAAAACCTGGATATGGGACCGTTTTTAAGTTGACGGCCTTCGGTCGACGCCCTTCCATATCAAGCTCAAGATAGCCATCGCCGACAGTAACCTTGGCGCCAGCTTCTTCCAGTTTGGCCAACACCACTTCCATGGTATCGCTTCTCGCTTCCATCAACTTTACTCGACCACCCGTGGCGGCGGCGGCCACCAGGTAGGTGCCCGTCTCGATACGGTCGGCCATCACGCGATATTCACAGTGCTTGAGCTTCTCAACACCGTTTATCGTTATGGTGTTGGTACCGTGACCACTGATATCAGCACCCATGGCAATCAAAAAATCTGCCAGGTCGACAATTTCTGGTTCTTGCGCTGCATTTTCCAGAATGGTAGTACCATCAGCTAAGGCCGCGGCCATCAGCAGGTTTTCCGTGCCGCCGACAGTGACCACATCCATAAAGATATGGGCACCCTTCAAACGGCCATCTGAGACAGCATGAATATAGCCGCCCTCGACATTAATCTTCGCCCCCATTGCCTCAAGACCGCGCAGGTGAATATCCACCGGACGACTACCGATAGCGCAACCACCGGGGAACGAGACCTTGGCTTCACCATAATGAGCCAGCAGCGGCCCCAAGACCAAGATCGAGGCACGCATTGTTTTCACTAACTCGTAGGGCGCGGTGACACTGCTCAAGGTTGAGGTATTGACTTCAACACTGAGCTTTTCATCAATGGTCAACTCCACCCCTAGGCAGCGAAGTAATTCGTTCATCGTGGTGATGTCATGCAGGTGAGGTAGGTTGTGAATCACCACCGACTCATCACACAATAGTGTTGCCGCCAAAATAGGAAGCGCAGCGTTTTTTGCGCCAGAAATGCGGATCTGCCCATCTAAACGGGTGCCGCCAGTAATCATTAACTTATCCATTGAGCCTCTAACGTATTTTTGAGTTCAGGAATTGATATAAAGGTACAGCAATTAAGCTTTTGCAGCCCACTGCTCCGGCGTGAACGCCTTGATAAAGTCAACCGCATGAATAGCGCCTGAGGCAATATGCTCATTGATCGCGCCATAAACAAGCTGCTGCTTCTTAACGCGGCTGACACCTTCGAAAATATCACCAACAATTGTAATATCGATATGGCTGCCGTTGACATTGACTGTTGCCTGAGTGCCTGCGAGCTGCTGCTCTAATAGTTGCTGTATCTCTTGAGCCTGCATGGATATACCTAAAAAAGATTTAATACGGAATAATTGTGCCGCATTCTAGACAATTTACCCCCACATTGCGAGCTGAGGAAGCTGAAATCCTGCGCCACCAGTCAAACTTAAGCCCCCTGCACAACCAAGACCTACATGCTATGAGCCATCGACCTGCTGCGGCGTCACAGACCAATTATCAATGACGGCATCAATATCGCCATTGTAGGTTCTTACTGCGCTGGCAAACTGCTGTTGATAGACACTGCCTAGGTTAATAGATTCGATGACCACATTGCGTAATTTCCAATCGCCTTTCTTGCTCGGCCGCATCTTATACTGAACGCGGTAAGGCGTCGGTGTATCATTGTGGATAAGCTGAACTACATCGACAGACTGCCTATCCAGCACCTGTTGATGCTGTTCGGAAGTCAATGCTAAGACCTCTATTTTATTACCACCAAACCCCAGCAAACCCTTGGCATAGGTATGAATTAAGCCATCTTTAAACTTATGGTTAAAGCGTCTGACTCGGTCGACAAATTGCTTTTTCTCTGCTTTGGTAGCCAAACTTCGGTAGGCCGCTGAGCTGCCATACTTACCCATTACATTGCGAGAGAAACTGGTGAAATCGACCACAGGGTCCAATATTCTTTCGATTGAATTATAGAAACGCTCGGGGTCCTGCTCGAAATACTGCTGGGCCAGCGTAATCTCACCAATCACCTCTTCACTTACCTGCGCGATCACTTTTTCAGGCCCCGGCGTCTCAGCCCCTTGGGCAGCAACCGTCACAGAGCCCATAACCAGTAAAACAGCCAGCCAGCGATACAGGTTTAACAACATCGAACACCTTCCAACACAGTAATTTTATTCACCTCAGTATACCCCCTCTTTAAACAACCCACACCCCCCGTATTAACGGTTGATAAAGAACATGTTTAACCACAAAAAATAACCACTAAAAACTTGTTCTGTACTCAGCTATCGGCTTTGATTAACATGCTCAAACTATTCGCCCTACTCTAAGGTCTAACCTATGACGACCCAGCCTCTTTTTATTCAGTCTGCGCTACGCACTATCGACCTCGAGCAACAGGCGATCAACGACCTTAAAAGCAGCCTCGATGAAAATTTCGACAAAGCCTGCCACTTCATGCTGCAGGCCAAAGGCCGTATTGTAGTGACCGGCATGGGTAAATCGGGGCATATTGGCAATAAGATTGCAGCCACCCTAGCCAGCACAGGCAGCCCGGCCTTTTTCGTCCACCCAGGAGAGGCCAGCCATGGCGACTTGGGTATGATTACCAAGGATGACGTGGTACTAGCGCTGTCCAACTCCGGTAATACCGCCGAAATTGTCACCATCGTACCGCTGATCAAGCGTATGGGCGCACCACTGATTACCATTACCGGCAACCCGCAGTCACCGCTGTCGCAGGCCAGCGATGCCAACCTCAACGTCAGTATCGACAAAGAGGCCTGTCCACTGAATTTAGCTCCAACATCAAGCACTACCGCGGCACTGGTCATGGGAGACGCACTGGCTATTGCACTGCTCGAGGAGAAAGGCTTTACCGCCGACGACTTCGCTTTCTCTCACCCCGGTGGCACTCTGGGTAGACGCCTGCTGCTGAAAGTGTCTGACGCCATGGTCTATGGTGATGAAATCCCCCGCGTTTCAACCAATACCACGCTGAGTAAGGCGCTGGTTGAGATCAGCGAGAAACGCCTCGGCATGACCACTGTTGTCGACGAACAACAAAAAGTCGTTGGGGTCTTCACGGATGGTGATTTACGACGCAGCCTCGACAGCGAAATCGACATTCACCGAGCCACTATTGGCGAATTGATGAACCCAGGTTGCCAGACTGTCAGCCCCGACATGTTGGCGGCCAGTGCCTTGAAAATCATGGAGGACAACCAAATCACCTCTGTTGTTGTTGTCGACCAAGACGATAACCTAGCCGGTGTCGTCCATCTGCATGCACTATTACGAGCCGGTCTGGTATAATTTTGACACTATTAACACGTTACGGATGCTAGCCGGTGAGCAAACGATCGAGACAGGTACAACAATGGCTGGCCGCAGCCGCCACCGTCATTGGTGTCACTGCTGTTGCCTACTTCACCTCGCCGGATAACAATACCGGCGACCTGCTAGTGGCCGCCGTGATTAAAGCACCAGCATGGTATATCACCGAAGCCGATCACCGCAGTTTCGATGTCGACGGCAAGCTGGATACCCACTCGATTGCTGACAAAGCGATTCACTTCGATCACAGCGACACCTCTTTTGTGACTAACCCGGTCATCAAGAGTTACGAGGCCAGTGTGACAAAACAGATAGCCTCGGCAAAAAATGCTACGGTAAACCCTGATAAAACCGTACTATTAACCAACAATGTAGTGATTACCACCGGTAATACCGCTGCCGACAGTACCGTGCTGAACACTGAAATATTATTAATTAACACCGTACTCAATACCGCCGATACCAAAGAAGCGGTGACGATTACCCAGGCATCAGGCGTCACCAAGGCGACGGGGATGCACGCTGACTTCAACAAAGAATTTATTTCTCTACTCTCTGGAGTTCACTCTGTTTATGAGCCATAGCCCCCTAACAGCGATTGCGATTCTCTGCTCCTTGCTGACGGTCCAGCTGGCCCAGGCGCTGCCTACTGACCGCGAACAACCTATTCATATTCGCTCTGATCGCGCCGAGCGTGACGATAAGAATGCGATTACCACCTATATCGGTAATGTCGAACTCGACCAAGGCACGCTTCATATTGAAGCCGACAAAATTATCATCAACCAGGTCAACGGCGAATTATCCAAAATTCAGGCGCTGGGCAAACCGGCAAAATTGCAACAGCGCCCCGAAGAAAACAAGGCGATAGTCTATGCCCGCGGCGAAATCATCGACTATTATGCCGCCAAAGAGCTACTCGTTCTGACCCGCCAGGCCAGTATCGAACAGGATGGCACCCAGGTCGATAGCGAACAGATTGAATACCTCATGGCGGAAGAAATCGTCAAAGCCAAGGGCAACAAAGACCAACAAGAGGGCGATGGCCGCGTTCACGTAGTCCTCCCCCCCAGTAAAAAGAAGGCACCCGCCGCAGAGGTCACCCCGCCATCAGATAGAATACCGGACGAGGCCATACCCACCAGCGAGCCCGCGCCAGAGGCGCCAACTGACACTGACAGCACCGATAAAAGTGAGCAACCTTAGATGGCGACCCTGAAAGCCAACAATTTAGCCAAGGCCTATAAAAAACGTAAAATCATTCAAGATGTTTCATTGTCGATAGACAGCGGGCAAGTTGTCGGCCTACTCGGCCCCAACGGCGCCGGTAAGACCACTTGCTTTTACATGGTCGTCGGGATTGTGCCCCAGGATGCCGGCCAGGTGTGGATCAACGACACCAATATTTCCGCAGAACCTATGCACGGCCGGGCCAAACACGGGATTGGCTACCTGCCACAGGAAGCGTCAATTTTTCGCAAATTATCGGTGGAAAACAACCTGCTTGCGATACTCGAAACACGCCAGGATTTAAACAAGAAACAGCGTCATGCAAAAATGGAAGAGCTGCTACAAGAATTCCATATCACCCATATTCGTAAAAGCCTCGGCATGTCTCTCTCGGGAGGTGAAAGGCGCCGGGTAGAAATAGCGAGAGCGCTGGCCACAGAGCCTGAATTTATCCTGCTCGATGAGCCCTTTGCTGGCGTCGACCCCATCTCGGTTAACGAGATCAAAGGGATTGTTAATCACCTGAAGTCCAAAGGCATCGGGGTACTCATTACCGATCACAATGTCAGAGAGACCCTCGACATCTGTGACAAGGCCTATATCGTCAGCGAAGGCTATATTATTGCCGAGGGCACCGCAGAGACTATTTTGAGTAATCATCAGGTCCGCAAAGTCTATCTGGGTGAGCAATTCAAGCTCTAAACACAAAGGCTATTTTAAAGCTGGTCTAATGTTTGCTTGTCGTCGCGACTACCGATAAACTGACGCTGTATAAATTTGATAATAACTACTGCTTTTACAGAGTTACTGATGATTATAATGCCGGCCTTACTAGATTGCCGGCGGATATCCGGCTATTCAGAGAGCTCTTATTATTGCTATAACCGAAAATAGCAAACAGAGACTGATACGCGGTTCGCTTGGGAGAATCTGTCGCTGTGAAACAATCGCTGCAACTGAAAATGGGTCAGCAATTAACGATGACCCCGCAACTGCAACAGGCTATTCGCCTACTCCAGTTGTCAACGCTCGATTTACAACAAGAGATCCAGCAGGCTCTCGATTCCAACCCCATGCTCGAAGTCACCGAAGAGGAACATAACGCCTCACCGGAAAATAATTTAGAAGCCCTCAACCATACGACTGAGGGACCCGCCCAAATAGAAACAGCCAGCCCCGAAACGCCCGCCGATGCCGCTCAGTCTGATATCGATTGGTCAAA
This sequence comes from Sinobacterium norvegicum, assembly GCF_923077115.1. Classification (NCBI taxonomy): domain Bacteria; kingdom Pseudomonadati; phylum Pseudomonadota; class Gammaproteobacteria; order Cellvibrionales; family Spongiibacteraceae; genus Sinobacterium; species Sinobacterium norvegicum. The sequence goes on along the minus strand of NZ_CAKLPX010000007.1, from coordinate 47,720 downwards.
CCCTGACAACATCCCCAAAGAGCTTCCCGTTGATACACAGTGGGATGATGTTTACCAGAACACCGGTGGTAGCGCAGGACCTGGCGGCGAAGACTTTGATATCGACAGCCGGAACAGTCAGGCCGAGGGCCTGCACGAGCATCTGTTATGGCAACTAAACCTCACTCCCATGTCCGACACCGATAGGGTGATTGGTCTCGCGGTTATCGATGCCATAGAGCCCTCTGGTTTTATGTCACTGAGTGCCGAGGAAATCCATCAAGGTTTTGAGGATGATCATCAGCTAGACATTGAACTCGACGAGGTAATGGCCGTACTGCATCGTATTCAGCAGTTTGACCCACCCGGTGTTGGCAGCCAAGATTTAAGAGAATGCCTGCTAATTCAGCTCAACCAATTACCCGAGTCCACCCCTTGGCTCAGTGACACCAAAAAAGTTGTCGAGCACTATTTACCGCTACTGGGCAACAAAGATTTTAATCAGCTAATGCGTAGAGCTCGCATCAAAGAGGCGCCACTGAAGGCCGTTATCAGCCTGATTCAAAGCCTTAACCCCCGTCCTGGTGATGACTTAGAGGCCAACAGCGCCGAATATATTGTCCCCGACGTCTACGTCCGCAAGGTCGATGAACACTGGCGAGTGGAGCTAAACCCCGATATCGCCCCCCGCATACGCATTAACAACGATTACGCCTCGCTAATCAAGCGGGCCGACAATAGCTCTGACAATACCTTTTTAAAAGACAATTTGCAGGAAGCACGCTGGTTCCTGAAAAGCTTGCAGAGTCGGAATGAAACACTGATGAAAGTTGCCAGCAAAATTGTCGAAATGCAGCAGGGTTTTCTCGACTACGGTGATGAGGCGATGAAGCCAATGGTCCTGCTCGACATCGCCGACGCCGTTGAAATGCATGAGTCTACGATCTCCAGGGTGACAACGCAGAAATACATGCACACCCCCCGGGGCATCTTCGAGCTGAAATACTTTTTTTCCAGCCACGTCAGCACCGAAAGTGGCGGCGAATGCTCATCGACGGCAATCCGCGCCATTATCAAAAAATTGGTGGCCGCCGAAAATCCTCGCAAGCCGCTCAGCGACAATGCAATGACCAAGCTGCTGGCAGAGCAAGGGATTAAGGTCGCCCGGCGGACAATCGCTAAGTACAGAGAATCCATGATGATTCCTCCCTCAAACGAACGCAAACAACTGGTCTAGACTATAGATAAGCCCGTCAAATATTGGGCGACAACCAAGATGCGGTATTCACACAGACAACAGGGCAATTACAGCCTGTAGCGACAGAGGATAAACATATGCAAATCCATATCAGCGGTCACCACGTCGATGTTACTGAAGCTTTACACGAATATGTCACCAATAAGTTTGGCCGTCTCAGTAGACACTCTGATAGTATTACCAACTCACATGTTACACTGACTGTTGAAAAAACCAGACACCGGGCCGATGCCACGATACACGTGACCGGCGCCGACATTGCCGCATCCTCGGAAGCGGCTGATATGTATGCCGCAATCGACTTGCTAACTGACAAGCTAGACCGTCAATTGCTGAAATACAAAGAAAAGCAAACCGCCAGTAATCATGGCTCCAGATAGCAAGACTTATTAAATTATCATGCAACTGCAAAATATTCTCACACTAGAACGCACCGTCTCAGGTGCGTCAGCCTCCTCCAAAAAACGCGTGCTAGAAATCATTGCAGAACATATCTGCAAGGATGTCAGCGCCTTTGATAACGAGGAGCTGTTTCAGCGTTTTAATGCAAGAGAAAAGCTCGGCAGCACCGGCATTGGCAAAGGCATTGCCATCCCCCACTGCAGAGTGCCCAACTGCCTGGGGATTACCGGCGCCTTATTCACCCTCGACAAACCCGTTGCGTTTGATGCCATCGATGATCAGCCTGTTGATATCTTGTTCGTGCTGATGGTTCCTGAGGAAGCCTGCGATGATCACCTTCAGGCCCTGTCAATGATGGCGGAATTGTTTAGCGCTGAAGATTATTGCCAAAGTCTGAGGGCAACCAACAGCAACCAAGAACTTTTTGATGCCGCCTTGCAGCCCATTGCAACAGGCTAACTGGATTACAAGATAGGGAAGCTATGAAACTAGTCGTCATCAGCGGACGCTCCGGCTCCGGCAAGAGTACAGCGCTTAATGTGTTAGAAGATGTCGGCTTTTACTGTATCGACAACCTACCCGCCTATCTATTGCCCGCCTTGATCAGTGAGGCGAGAGCCAACTCGTCCCCCGAACAAGAGATGCTTGCCGTCTGCATCGATGCCCGCAATAGCTCTCGTACGCTCTCTGAGTTTCCCACCCTTATTTCATCACTGCCGGAAGAAGTCGAGACCTCGGTTATCTATCTCGACGCCGACAACAACTCTCTAATTAAGCGTTTCAGTGAAACTCGTCGTAAGCACCCGTTGAGCAATCGCCACACCGCATTGCAGGAGGCAATTGAAGACGAGCGTGTGATTCTCGAGCCGATTGCTAATATCGCCGATTTAACCATCGACACCACCAAACTTAGCTATCACGAGTTACGTGATTTTATTCGCATTGAGGTCGCCGACCAAAACAGCGGCCAGATGACGCTGCAATTCCAGTCATTCGGCTTTAAAAAGGGCAGCCCCAACCATGCTGATATGGTGTTCGACCTGCGCTGCCTACCCAATCCACACTGGGTGCCATCACTTCGCAGCCAAACCGGCCTTGACGATGGGGTAAAGAACTTTTTATCAGAACAGGATGAGGTGAAAGAGATGTTTGACGATATCAAACAATACCTTGAACGCTGGGTGCCTCGATTCTCCGCCAATAATCGCTCTTATACTACTGTCGCCGTTGGCTGCACCGGCGGACAGCACCGCAGCGTCTTTATGGCGGAAAAACTTTATCAACATTTCAGCGCCCTTTATGACAATGTACAGGTACGCCACCGAGAACTCGATAATAAATAAAGCGACAGCATACTCATGGTTGAGCAACAGATAGAAATCATCAATAAACTCGGCGTCCATGCCAGGGCCGCAGCCAAGCTAGTAACAGTTGCCAGCGCCTTTGCCAGCCAAATCGCCATTATTCGCGATGAGAAAAGCGTCGACAGCAAAAGCATCATGTCGGTAATGATGCTGGCCGCCTCGAAGGGTAGCTGGATAACCATCCGCTGTGAGGGCAGCGATGAAACCGCCGCCATGGAAGCTGTCTGCCAACTGATCAATAACCGCTTTGACGAAGATGAATAGATGCAAATAAGTAACATTACACCACGTTGAATAATACCGATAATGCGTTGTTGTCTTATACTTTTTCTAGCATAATCGCCCCCATTCACCCCACACCATTATCAGAAGGTCACGCCTAGCGCTCAACCACTATCTTCAACAGAGTAATTTTTATGCCCCAAGCTACCGACCAAGCCCAAACTCAGCACCATCTTCGCGCTCTCAATGACGCCGTCGATAGCGGAGCCCTCCAAAGCATAAGGCATATGTTGAAGAGTCTGACCGATGCAGACATCGCTCACCTGATAGAGTCATCCCCACCTAAACAGCGCTCCGTGCTGTGGCGCTTACTCGACAACCGCCGAGAGGGCAGCGTATTACAAGAGCTGGGCGAGGAGCTTCAGGCCAATTTTTTAAAGAACAAAGACACCGATGAACTCATTGCCCTGACCGACGGGCTCGAACCCGATGATGCCGCTGACATATTGCAGCAATTGCCCGATCGCGTCATCCGTGAAGTGTTGCTGGCGATGGATGCCCAAGATCGTCAACGGGTAGAGAAGATTCTGCCCTACCACGAGGATACTGCGGGCGGCTTGATGAATACCGATAACATCACCACGCGGCCAGACCTCAGTCTGGATGTGGTGCTGCGCTATCTGCGTCGTCACGACGAATTACCCGATATTATCGACACTATTTTTGTCGTCAATCGCAAGGATAAATTTCTCGGTTTGCTACCTATCAGCAAACTACTGTCCAGCGATCCCAGTATGACCGTGCGGGAAGTCATGACCACTGACATCGAACCTATTCTGGCACACACCTCCGATACCGATGTTGCCAGCCTCTTCGAACGAAACGATTGGGTGTCATCGCCGGTGGTCAATGATGAAGGCCAGCTACTTGGCCGTATTACTATCGATGATGTGGTCGATGTCATCCGTGAGGATGCCGATCACTCACTACTGAGCATGGCCGGCCTCGATGAGGAAGCTGACACCTTCGCCACCGTCAGGGCCACGGCCCCTAGGCGAGCACTTTGGCTCGGGGTTAACCTCTTAGCCGCATTATTCTCGGCCAATGTCATCGGCCTGTTTGAAGCCACTATTGAAAAAGTTGTTGCCCTGGCAGTGCTTATGCCGATCGTCGCTAGCATGGGTGGCGTTGCCGGCAACCAGACCCTCACTATTATTATTCGCGGTATGGCTCTTGGCCAAATAGGTAATAGCAATACCTCATGGCTATTCACCCGAGAACTTGGCGTCGCGGTGATCAATGGTTTAATTTGGGCCTGCTGTGCGGCAATCATCGCTGTTTTATGGTTTAACGATACGACTATCGGTATGATAATCGCCGGAGCCATGGTGATTAACTTAATGATTGCCGCCGCTGCCGGTGTATTAATCCCGGTTGCCTTGAAAGCCATGAAGATAGATCCTGCACTCGCTGGCAGCATGGCGCTGACAACAATTACCGATGCCGTTGGCTTTTTTACCTTCCTCGGCCTGGCCACATTATTTTTATAGAAGCTATCACGGCGAATTAGCTGACTAAACTGCATTAACAATACTGTCGGTTATTAATCAGCCGGCGGCGAAAGTGAGAGACATCATGAGCAACGAACAAGAGTTTGAATACGACGGCCCGTCAAAAAGCCAAGTGAAGCGTGAAATGCACGAACTGCAGCAGATTGGCAAGACTTTGGTAGAGCTGTCCAAGGCCGATCGCGATCGTATTCCTCTCGGCGAAAAATTGATTGATGCTATTGATATTGCCCACCGCATCAAAAGTCGCGAGGCGCTTAGACGCCAGATTCAATATATCGGCAAGGTGATGCGTACCATCGATATGGAACCCATTGTGGATGCCCTAGCAAAAATCGAACGCGGCAACCTAGAGCTCAGCCACCGTTTCCATAAGCTCGAGGCGCTTCGCGATAGAATCGTCGCCGAAGGCAACCCTGTCATCGAAGAGGTGGTGAGCACCTACCCGACGGCAGACCGTCAGCAGCTGCGCCAACTGACACGTCAGATCAACAAAGAAAAAGAAAATAACAAGCCATCGGGCGCGTCAAAAAAGCTGTTTCAATATCTGCGCGAACTAGAAAGCGAGCGCTAGCCGATGGTTTGATTCATCGACAATGACGGCTGAGGGCTGCGCGGTTTACCGACAACCTTCGCCGGCACGCCGGCCACGGTGGTGTGTTCTGGCACATTCTCAAGAACCACACTGCCGGCGGCAATTTTCGCCCCGTTACCCACCTCAATACCGCCTAAGACCTTGGCCCCGGCACTGATCAACACCCCATCGCCAATCTTCGGGTGCCGACTACCGCCCGAGCAACCAGAGCCTCCCAGCGTCACAGAGTGCAGCATCGATACATCTTTACCAACAACCGCTGTCTCCCCGATGACCAAGCCCGTGGCATGATCGAGCATCAACCCGCCCCCTATCTTTGCGCCCGGGTGTATATCAACATCGAAGACAGTGGCAATGCAATTTTGGAAGTACAGCGCCAGAGACACCCGCCGCTGACGCCACAGCCAGTTAGCCACACGGTAGGCCTGTACCGCTTGGAAACCCTTAAAATACAACAGCGGCATCGAATACTCGGTACAGGCTGCATCACGCTCAGGGTATGAGGTTAAATCTGCGCTGACCGCCGCCATGATCTCGGGGTCTTCCCTGAAAGCCTGCAAACAGACATCGCGAATCAACATCGCCGATACCGTTTCGCTCTCGAGCCGAATCGCCAACTGATAGGATAGAGCGCAGGTTAAATCCCGATGATTTAACACCGCAGCGTGATAAAAACTGGCTAAAACAGGCTCATTTTTACTGTGAACCTCCACCTCATCAAATATTGTTTGCCAAAGATTATTCACTGTTGAACCAGCCCTGCTGTTGCTAATCGTTGCTGTAATTGTGCCATTGTTTGCACCACCTCACTAGCCTTAACACTCAACTCTCCAGTACCAACCTCATCGTAGCCAATGACCTGCATACCCGCTGCCAAAGCCGCTTCGACACCGGGAAGCGAGTCCTCGACAACCAGACAGCGCTCGGCATCAACCTGCATCTGTGCCGCCGCAAAAAGAAATAAATCTGGCGCAGGCTTGCCATTCGCAACCTGCTCAGCACTGTATACTCGCTGATCAAAATATCCTGCCAACGATGTTTTTTCCAGCGTCACCGCCAACTTGTCAAAGTAGCCACTGGAGGCGACGCAGCAGGGGATACGCAGTGATTGCAGTAATGCCTCCACGCCTGTAATTGCCGTTAACTCTTCACTAAAACAGGCAAAGGTTTGCCGCTGCAAATCAGAGAAAAAAGTATCGGGCAGTGTGATCGACAACTGTTTCTCAATCAACACCCCACAACGAGCCAAGCTCAACCCCTTAAAGGCTTGCTGGCATTGCAGCAACGTCATCGGCCAGCCCAGGGCCGTTACATGCTCGGCCATAACCCTGGCGGCTATTCCCTCGCTGTCGACAAGAACACCATCGCAGTCAAAAATGATTAATGCTACTCGATTAAAATCTACCATGGCGTGTTCAGTCTCTTGCTATCACAGTGAGATATAACGCTGATATAAAGCCTCAATATCACTCAGGCATAGCGCGGATAACGCGATATCATGTTTGCTCAAAAGCTCTGTCAACAACACCGGCGTCAACCGCTGCTGGCAAATCTCAGCCACTGGCCTATAGCTCAAGTGCCAGGGCTCTGGGGCAACCCCACCACGATCAATATCATAGGGACGATAAAAGTCGGTAAACTTACCCTCACGCCACTGTTTATCAAGCCAAACAGTCAATGCACTAAACACACCGGTTGACTGGTATTCCTCTGGCACCAGCTGCAGCTGATAGTCGTCATCGACCGCGGCAGCATCATAGACATCGAAGTCACTGCCCCAGTGGTGACGGGATGCACCGGGCAGGGCCGACCAGCGCATAATAACAGCCAACAACTCACGACTGCTCATCGCCTCAAAGGGAATAACATCACCCTCTATATTGCGCAGAACAGACTTGCCAGTCGCCTTATTATTCCAGATTTTCTGCTGGCGAAAGAAATCTCTATGACCGCTGGCAATCGTCAAAGCAATACCATCCGCCGCCGCCGCCTGGCGAAGGCGATAAAACGCAGCCAAGGTTTTACCTTCTAACCGCTGCAAAGAGTCATTGCCATCGACGGCCAGCACGTGAGCGTCATCGACACCTAAGATTTGAGCATTACTTAACACTTTGAATTCTCTTCGTTAATATATTTAAATATTATACTGCGAGACCACTATTAACACCTTATTTTCTCAGCAGGATAGACTATGCTATAGACATCACTAGCGATAGCTCAATGCGCTAACGCATAATCGAACGCGATCACCACCAGATACGGATATCTGGAATGAGCAGCCACAGGGATGAACATGGACAACAACCAGCCACTAGAAGACATGAAGAACCTCGGTAATACCACCATTAACTGGCTCAACGCTATTGGCATTCGAGATAGACAACAGCTTGAATCTATCGGCGCAGAACCCGCCTATATCAAAATCAAAGAGCGGGGCTTTGCCGTATCGAAGGTTGTCCTTTATGCCCTTTATGGTGCACTTAATGACATCAACTGGAAGCAGCTCGACAGCCAAACGAAAACAGATTTAATCGCCCGAGTGGAAGCGCTCATCACCGAACCGGTTAATTGACTACAGACTGACGAATAAGGATCATTGGCAATGGACAATAAAACTAATAAAAATCACTCATTGACTCAGCAAATCACCCAGCTGAGCCAGACGATAAGTGAAAAGCTAACCCCTATAACTCAGGCTGATAAACACAAACTCGGCGAGGGCAACACCTTGTCGCTCATCAGCAAGGGGCGAGTAGAGCAACTGACCGCCGACGGTAAAACCCGTGTTTACAGCACCGGCATGCTTATCCCCTCACGGACGCTCGCCTTGGGCAACAGTGATAGTTTTTATGCCGTCAATGCCGAATTCAGCCACTATTCATCTGAGCAATTGAGTGAAAACGTCGAGCTGAGTCAGCTGTGGACATCACTGCTTTTTCTCTACACCTATATGGCGGGTAACAACCCCAACAGTGGGAACAGGCCAGAGTTAGACTTTATCCACTTCGCCGCCGGGGACGTGATTATTCAGCAGGGGGACAGGGCGAAACATGTTTATTCATTGATTACCGGTCATGCTGAGGTTTGTCAAAACGACAAGAAGATTGGCGATGTTCATGAGGATGAAATTTTTGGTGCCATGGCCGCGTTTAACAACAGTATTCGCAACGCCACGGTGACAGCAAAAACCGCCTGTACCGTGGTCGCTACTCGGCAGGATCAGTTTATATCGCTGATGCAATCACACCCAAAGATTTGTCAAAACCTGATCGACACCATGAGTCGTCAAATCAACGACCTCAATCAACAGCTGTCGAGTGGGTCTGAAGACGCTTAAGGGCGTCGATACCATATTTCACCACGTGTTTGAGCGCTGCCTCGCTTTGCTTTCTACCGTTCATACCACAGTCCGAGGCTGTTTGTGACCAACTATTTTGCTTCAACACCTTACTAACTAATAATGTCATCTGCCTGTCATCGAGTGGTATTGCGTTAGTAAACAAAGCAACCGCAAACCGTTTAAAATCCTGCACAAAAAAATCGTAACTCAGCCCGCCATTGAGGTAGAGTGATAGACGATCGAGACACTGCGCGTCTATCACCAATGGAGTCTGTTCTCTAAAGGCCAGAGACACCAAATCCCCCGCCAATGTTCGCAACTGCTCCACCAACCAAACCGGCAATGCGTGAATAAATTGTTGTCGGCAACTGTTGGCCAGAGCATCGCCCTCTGCCGTTAAGGGCTTGATGACGATAGCCGCATGCTCACCACTGGCGGCATCACGGCTGAAGCCAAACTTGATCGGTTGATAACCCTGCCCTTGCCAAAATCTTAACAGTAGTGCATCGGCACCAAAGCTGGACGATAAATAATCTACCCCTGTCGCACGATAGCGCTGTTCAATTTGAGATAATAAATGACCGCCAATCCCTCGGCCTTGAGCATTGTGGTGTACCGCTATTCTCATCACTCTGCGCCCGTGTAACAGCCCTGCCTCTCGACGCCCATAGGTGGTAATTAATTGCTGAGCAACCAGCTGCCCCTTCGGCCGGCGAGTACCCACTGCGATCAAGTCGACCAGCGGCTGAGGGATGCCCCCCTCTCTGACAATAATGGCAGCGGCAAGCAAGACATCATCTTTTGCCAATGCAACACACTCAATAGCAGTACTATCCAGCAGCATTCTTAAGTCATCGGGCGTAGTCTGATAGTGAGCGCTTACAAGCAAGCCAAAAAACTGGCCGAGTAATGCCTCATCAGAGGCTAAATCGGCAGCCGAAGGAGTGACCAGTTTCAGGCTGAGAACATCAAGCTCATCCGGCTTCACAATATCCGCAGGCTCAGCATCGAGCAACAATAAGCGATTCGTCAACGCCTCCAGCGGGTCGCCATCAAGCCAGCGCACCGGCAGGGTTAGCTGCAAATGCCGCCACTGCTTGAATGACGCAGCCAGTAGTTTGAAAAAACGAATACCAAAACCTCGGCCACTGCCCTCATAACCATGGACTGTTGAGGCCAAAATGACCCGTTTGAATTTCTTTACTAACACCATGAGCTGAGGCACAGGTATCGCTGCCGCCTCGTCGACCAACAAGATATCGACACCCTCCGGCACCTCATCACTGATCAACTTATCAACAGGCAAAAATCGAACATTGGGTAAAAACTCATCTAACAGCACCCTATACACTTCAACAAGAGACGACTTTGATGCAGCACAGAGTACCGCTTGGGCACCTGGCTTGGCGCTTAAATAACAATTCAGTGACTCACCCAGGCAATGACTCTTACCCCGCCCTCGATCTGCGGTTAAGACTAATGGCCGATGGGCACGACCATTGAGTTGAGACACCATCGCATCAATAACCGCTCGCTGATCCTCACGATAGTCATCTCTGGCCAACAATGGTTCATCACTATTTTGACTGGCAGCTAGCTGCGCCAAAACTCGACGATCGAAAAGGCTTTGATACTGCCCCTCTTCTGTATGTATGGCGAAACGCTGTTGCTCTCCCAATGAATTCGGTTTGGATAGTTCGTTGGCAAGTATAATAAGAAAGATACCGGACTGGTTTATCAAGCCGCTGGCAATACCAAAGGCCGAAGCCGAGAAGCCTTGCACGCGGGTGTCAAAGATAACACTGTCAAAATCTCGGCCGAGTAAAGAAGTTATCTTGCTATAGCCACAGCACTGAGACGTAGCCATGTCGTGCTCATCATGGCATATCAGCACGTAAGGGGCGGGAAGCTCTGCCACAATAGCGTCACCATGACGCAACCACTGCTCTTCGGTGACAAGAAATAACTGCCGCCGACCTGTGGTTCGAGCGACTCTAACAGCGTCCGCTAGAGTCGCTAACAACAATTGGGGGTCCCGCTGAACACTGCTCATTGAATTGCCTCTAGGTATCAGGCATAAAAAAGCCCACTAAGTAGCAGGCATTTATAACAAAAAAACGACGCTTTATAAATCGGCCAACGCCTGTTTAGCCTCCTGTTTGCCTGTAAAATCCTGTTCCTCTACCGCAAGTGCAGACTGTAGAAGCTGCTTGGCCTCCTCATTCATGCCAGAGGCCTTGTATGCCATACCTAAATGATAGTCGAACTCCGCACCCTCGCCGCCACGCTTAATAGCAAGCTTTAGAAAGGATACTGCCTGAGTATAGTTACCCAAACGATATTGTAACCAACCGAATGTGTCCAAAAAAGCAGGGACATTACTGTCCTCAAAGCCGACCAGCAGTTCACGGGCCTCTCTTAAGTCCTCATCTGCGCCAAAGTAATCCAACAGTAGAACGGCATAGTTATTTTTGGCAACGGCACTGTTGGGAGCACTCTGCAATAAAGACTTATACATGATGCGCGATTCATCATAGCGCTGCTGAAAACGGAAGAGCTCAGCCAGCGCCAACTCACCTTTTTCAGGCTCATTTGTCTCAGAGATGACATCTCGGTAAATTTCCTCAGCTTGCTGGTAGTTTTTGTTAGACATATAAAGTGCAGCGAGCTTGATATATGAGGATGACGCAACAGAGTTAAGCTCAATCGACTTTTGATAATCAGCAATAGCGCCCTCCCGGTCACCTTGAACTTGTTTAACAAACCCAAGTGATTCATATCCGTGAAAGGCTGTCGGGTTATCCTTGATAAACATCATCACAAATTGTTTAGCATCTTCACTCCTTTCCTGAGAGACAAGTAACTGGACATAGGTGGTCAGAGGTTCAATGATATTTGGATTGGCTGTAATGGAGTCGACCAAAAGAGGCTCGGCCTCAGCCAACTTATTCTCACGAAGCAGTATCCTGGCCTTAACGTAACGGGTGAAGGCACGCAGCTGCTCCTGTCCTTCGAGGGGTTCTAACAGCTCTTTGGCCTCATCCCAGCGCTGTTGTGCGGAGTAGATATCTGCTAAAGATCTAATGGTATTAACGTTACCCGGTTGCAGCTCCAGCGCTCGTTTGAACTGCTGTTCAGCCAGTTCTTGCTCTCCTGATGCAGCCAGGGAAACACCCAGTTTATTCAGTGCGTCGATGTTATTAGGCTGCAATGATAACACCTTTCTAAAGCTATCAATTGACAACAAACTATCTCCACGAACCTCGTATATATTACCGATAAGGAGAAGCGCAGAGACAGAGTCAGGCTTGCTATTTAACAAAATTCGAAGTGCCGATATAGCGCCATCATAGTCTTGCTTACCCACGAGAATCTTAGCCCTAAGGTATAAGGCATCAACGTGGTTTGGATCAATATCGAGCGTTTCATCAAGGTACTTATCAGTTGAGACAATATCTCCCTTGCCGTAATAAATGCCTGCTATTTGAACTCGAGCAGATAGTGCCGAGGCACCGACGGGGTTGTAATCAATAGCCTCATTTAAACTGCTCATACCCAAGTCATATTGGTCACTGCCAAAATATAGCTTGGCCAAACTACCCCGGTACAAAAAACTCTCTGGAGAAGCTGCAATCAACTCTTTGAGATATTGTATAGCCGGTTCAACCCCCTGACTAATCGATATCGCATCAGTTTTCCAAACCTTGAACTTCTCATTATCTGGGTTGGCAGCAATACCAGAATCAAGAATTTCAATCACCTTTTGATAATCTTTATCATCGACAGAAAGGTAGGTTTTAAACAGCTGCTCATAGTATGAAACATTCTGTGGTGCTAAGGCTATTAGCTTACTATAACCCGACCTAACACCTTCAACATCTCCGGCCTCGGAGTGAAGCGCAATAAGCAAACGGTACAAGATCTGGTTATCCGGAGAGGCATCGAGCCCCTGTCTTACGATGGCTAAACCCTTTTCAGTATCACCCTTATGATATTGGACAAAAATATTAACGCCGAATATATCAGAAGGATCCCGCTTTAAAGCCTTCTCAGCCAACGCTTTGGCCGCATCGATATCACCTTCGAACATCTTAATCATGCCTAAAGATGAGTATGACGCTGCTCTATCAGGGTCGTTAAGTATCATTTTGTCGACATAGAGCTGGGCATCTTCCACATTTTTCATCGACAAATATATCTGTGCAAGCTTCTCATTCGCAGCGTAATTATTGGGCTCTTTTTCAATAATAAACAACAGTGTCGAGAATACCGTCCTCCATTCTTTTTCATTCTCAGCAACTTCAACCAACAATAAACGGCCTTCAATATTATTCGCATTAATTTGTAGTACATTTTTAATATCTACTTCAGCCTTTTGATAGTTTCCGGCCTCGATATGCTCTCTAGCCTTTTCTAGGTAAGACTCTTCTCGATTTTCACTGCCACACCCAGAGAGAAGAAAAACACTGGCCATGCATATTGCAAAGGCAGCCTCTTTCAATATATTTTTATTATTCATTACTCGGACACCTTTTAATAAACATAAGAAAACGTCGCCAGAAAAAACAATCCTAGCGGCACAAAATATGGAAGAAATCGCTTATTGAAATCAACTCTCGCTACCAGGAACTCACTGGCATAAAAGAGCACAACAATTCTCAGGGTAAAATGACCTAATGTAGTCGAATCGATTGAATCAAATGGGAACTGAGGTATGACAATAACAGCAAGAAAAACAAGCAGATCCTGATTATCTAATCGAAAAAACTCTTTACGCGTCATCCTAATCGCCAGAGCCAAAACAACAACCAATAACAACAAGAAACTGTCGAAGAATACCACCAAGGCAGTCGAATCGATGACCGACAACAATAGCGTGGCGACAACACCGCCACTATAGAAGATCAACCGTAGAACGACTGGATTCTGCCCTGTAGATAACAAATGCACCAAAAACAAAACAACACTGACAACGATCATATATTCAGCAAGCTCAGCAGATATATCACCATAAGAAAAAACAAATACAAATGTGTAAAAAATCAACAAAAGGCATTGAATAACCGAGGTGGAATGTAGATAAAACCACTCAAACCTTCTAATCAAGCTATTTCTTTTGTCATTGTTTATCCGCTCCGACAAACCTACATCAGCGCCTTTCGATATATAAACATTGGAAGACAATAGATAGAGCATCAGAAGCAAAATACTACAAAAGAACAGGTAGAATACTGCAATGATAAGGTCACTTTCATAACGCAGAAAATACGATGAGGCTAAAAGCGAAAACTGCATGATATAAATGGCGGCTACAGCTTGGTAATGGTGAAAACCAAGACCCATCAATCGATGATGCAAATGATTTTTGTCAGGTGAAAATGGTGATCGACCAGCTCTTAAGCGGATAACCATAACCATCAAAGTGTCGAAAATTGGCAAGCCTAACATCAAAACAGGAAGCATAGGGCTGAGCGGAGAATTGTCAACCTGAGTCACAATCAGGGCCAAGGAGCACAGAACAAGGCCGGTTAACTGACTGCCTGTATCGCCTAAAAATACGCGTGCAGGGTAGGTATTGAACCGAAGAAAGCCAAGCAATCCACCTATAACAATAATTGCAACCATAGCTGCACCGAAATCTTCTGCAATTGAAGCATACACAATCACCAAGCCAAGAGACAGTAAGCTAACACCAGCAGCGAGACCATCAAGTCCATCAGAAAGATTGACCGCATTAATACAGCCTAACAAAAAGAAAAACGAAACCAGTAAGCATAACGGTTGATAGTACGTCGTTGTTGGCGAGAAGAATGGTAGTATTGATATTTCTATGCCAAAGAAAATCAAACATATGACGGCCAGTATCTGCCCAATAAATTTCCACTTATAATCAAGCTCTTTAACATCATCGACAACGCCGAAAGTAACAATAATGGAACTGGCTATAATTAATCCTAGCAATTCATCATTAAGCGGCAACCACAGATATAGGGGCAAGACAGAAGCAAGCGCAATAGCCAATCCACCACAACGCGGAATAACCGCAGTATGTATTTTTCGTTCATCGCCAGGCTCATCGGTCAAACCAAAGTTGGCGGCATAACGAATCATTGGAGGCATCAATACAATGGTACCAAACAACGATAAGGCAAAGCTTAAGACCAGATCCAAAGAAAAACCTCTCTTATTATTTTTATAGGTCTAACCAATTATTTTACGAGCTTGGAATGTGGGATTCTAATTTGGGATAAAAATCAAGCAAAAACTCACCCAATCTTTCATCAGCAGTACTGATTTCCTCATTTTCACCAAGCATTGTTATAACTCGCACCAACGCTCCATCGGTACGATTTATACGAATAGCATCGATCATCAGGTAGATTTTTAGCGAGTATTCATTGGTAAGTTTTCTCCCTCTCTGTTCGAACCAATAATATACCAACTGCTTTTTCCCACCCTGTGAAATAACACTACGGTTAACCATCATTCCATTCATGGATGGAACACCCACAACCTCGTGTTGACCAAACTCCTGCATAACCCAGCCGCCTCCAGGCAAACATGACTTCGGAGAATGTATAGACGCCCCCTTTCTCTGTGAATTGTAATAGGCAACATACAAGGCTACAGGCGACTCGTTACTAACACCGCGGCTATAAGTTGCGGTAATATAATCCGTCAATTTCAAAACATCTAACACATCGTCCTGTAATGACGTTGTTCGCCCATACCAATCACCTTTAAACACAGGGAAAGAAACAAACGATTCACGCTGGGGCTGGATATCCTCGCGCCCAGTAACGACATTCTCTGCAGACAAAGAAGCCAATAATAGTACGGTAACAATTACCAATGGAGCCTGATTTTTAAAGGAAAAGAAGGTATCTCTAAACTTGATATTCGGCCAATCGGGAAGATCTAAATCAAAGCGATCAATAACAGGGCTCTTATAGCCAGATATAACCCCAAGGATTATAATTTCGATAAACAAAATAAACAAACAAGCTATAAAAATAACCCAGCCTTCGAAGTCATGGAGAAAACCCTCGGCCATCTCTATCCCCCAATACTCCACTGTGACACCAATTATGCCAATCCTAAAACTGTTCATAATTACGGTGATAGGTATAGTCGTTAGGAAAATTATAAACTTATGCCACAGCGGCCCCCTATATATTGCTGCAATAAGAAAGCCAAAGCTCATCAGAGGGAATAAATAACGCAACCCACTACAGGCCTCAACCACTTGTAATTTATAGACACCTAAATCAATAACATTCCCTTCCAAGAAAACACTGATATTGAAAATTCTTATAAAAAAAACACCGATTTCAGATGAAATTAACTGCAGAGATTGACTGAGACTGTTATATAAAAAATTCGGAAGGGGGATCATAAAGACAAGATAGGCAATAGGTATAATTAACACCCACATACCACGCCAACCAAAAATAGTAATCACCAGCCCAGCTATAGAGAGTAAAAAAGCATACTGAGTTATGATATAAAGAGAGCTAAGTTCCCCCATAGCCCAGAAAACCACACCAAAAAGTGTAACAACAACTCCTAACCAACTTCCCTTTCTTGATCTTTTCGACAGTGTAGGCAGTGTCTGCAACGCTAAGAAAATTGCGATCATAGGGATCATATAGCCATGACTATACTCGTCGCGCTCCCAGTACTGAACCATGAGGAATAGTGAATCGCGGCATATATAGATAATCGAAAATAAAGATAATGCTGAAAGAGCTGAAAACAACCAAAAATCAGAAGATGGTTTCTCTAATACTCTATCTGTTATCTCAACATCTATATCAGCCATGTAGCAATCTCATCAAGTTTATAATTATATTTGATTCAATAGCACCATACTCATTCACACTGCTCAAGCAATGTCGGAAATTATTACATTGGCGACATATTAAAATTAGGCCTCAACATAACCTTCACATCGAATTAACTCAGCTAACATCACTGCTATGTTATCTGCTAATACGAGCCTATCAAAATCACGCTCTACACAGACGCGGCCATTATTAGAGCATTCACGATATAAATTATGATCATCGGCCAACCGTATGATTGCTTGAGCCAAAGCAGAAGCATCCTCAGGGGGGATGGAGATACCGCTTCCAGCACTGTCGATAATCTTTTCAACCTCTCCTTCCACACCGAGAATAATCGGCTTCTCCATTGCCATAGATTCAAATATTTTAGAGGGTATAACAGACTTAAAAAGGTCCAGTCTTCGTAGCACAACAAGACTGACATCAGATACAGACCAAATTTTAGGCATCATCTCCTTGGGTTGCTGTCCTAGCATGACAATATTACTAATTCTCTCGTTTTTAATCTTATCATCAAGCCTGGAGCGTTCTGAGCCATCACCGACCATTAGAATAGCAATATCTTTACGTTCAGACAGCAGTTTAGCGGCATCAAGAATGGTATCAAGCCCGTGCGCCATCCCATGTGTCCCTACATAGGAAACGACGAATTTATCGAGCAGGCCATATTTTTTAGAAAACGCTTCATTCTTGGGTATCGGAGTAAACATATTTAAGTCAACACCATTGCGTATGACATGAATACCATCATCGCGGCCTGAGACATTCTTAATATGACTGACAAAAGAATCTGTCACTGAGATAATTCGGTCTGATTTTTTATAAACAAAGCGTTCTATCCACTCGAGTACGGCTATAACAAAATTGTTTTTTACTGCTCCAACTGCAACAATCGATTCAGGCCAAAGATCCCTTATTTCTAACACCCAAGGTGCTCTTTTTATTCGTGAGACGAAATAACCAGCCAAACCATTAAAGAATTGTGGTGTCGTAGAAACAACAACATCAGCCTTACCTGTAAAAAGGCTGCATATAATCGCAGCAAGCATATAGAGAACATAGTTCAAGGTTCTTTTAAGAAACCCTTCATTAGCAGTAATATATGTTTTAACCCTTATTACTTTTATCCCTGCGATTGATTCCTTATAGAAAAGCTTATTGCTATACCCTTGGTAGGCCTTTCCCATTGGGTGGTGTGGCACACAGCTAACAACAGTTACATCGTGACCAAGCTCGACCCAACGCCGGCAGTGCTCAAAGGTGCGAGTAGCAGGTGCATTAACTTCGGGGGTGAAGTAATGTGATAGAAATAAAATCTTCATTTTAAAACCACCTCTATTGAGTAGCTAAAAGATTGAGGAAAATAACCAGACGAGGACAGAACTAAACACTTATTAGCTTCCCTAACACCAAAGTCAGGGTAGTATTCCGTATCCATTATACTGACACCATCAAAACCCTTAAAATTTAATTTGGCAATCAAATCTCCCTCCAAATAGAGATATACATTTGTGTCTTCATCGTTTAAAACAGGAATAATAGAGGGATGTAAATGGATTCGATTGACACAATTATCTGAGCCAGAAGCTGTGATGATGTCATTAATTTCTAAACATGAGATAGCATCGTTTTCAACAGTTACATCTACAGCTCTGGTATGCGACACGAGTCCCGCCGGTCTTGCAAAAAAGCCTTTGTAAGCCCCTGTAATTCTATGACTGTTATTAGAGCTATTAAGGTCACACTCCACCGAACTTACCCGTCTAGCAACGCGAAAATCGCCCCATACCTCAGTCTGCTCATAGCCAGCAACCTGAACAGTATTATGAGCCTGAGTTGAGCGGCAATGCGCTCTACATTCACCGGGCTGATACTCATAAACACCGGTATCAACAATAACCTTACTACCAGCCAACATAAGTTCGTAACTCAATATATCGCAATGTGTATGACCGGGCTGATAATCAGGGCCAACCGGCCCAGTTTTCATCACAAACATGTCATTCGTTAGCTTAATACCCGCATAACCAGAAGATTTGTAATTATATGCTTCAGCGATATGACCTTGAGAAAAGATGTTAACTGATTCTGCATACCTCATGTTCCACTCAGTCAAGCAAGGTACTGAAGAAGCATCATTAAAGTTAGGTAAATCTCCATTAGGAAAAACGATTTGCTGTGAGAAATCCAGCGCACGACATATATATTGCTCGAGAAAATCTAACGGTATAAGCCCATTAAGTTCTGGATTTTCGACTGACTCAGTAAACGAGAATAGTTCTAACAATCCTTTGGTGATCACTTGATGATAAAGCGAGCTTCTTTCATAGTGGCCTCCATCAGGTAAGAACTGCTCAACTATCTGTTCATTTAGTTTTATAGCATAACCAGAAGCCCATCGATCAGCCCTACGCGATTTAAAAAACAATCCAGCCAAGTATATGGCCTTTATATTTTCAAAATAGTGATTAGCGAGTATGTGCAATTCGAGATTGCTCTCCAACCATATACACTGCTGGTAGAGCGACTTCAAAGCCTCTGCCGGGACATCCATATCACGGCATGAAAAATATTTTATCCAACTTACAATTCGCAGGCTAACGCAGTATGGCTCCCACCCTGTGCCGGTATCAACAGGATTTTTATCGATCCACTGCTGGATCAAACTTATTTTTTCAATGTCACTTCTCGAACCATCTGAAAGAAACTCAAAATAATGCAAATTATATCGCCAAAGCCTACTAACAGTACACAATTCCCAATCAACAGTTTCATTTTCAAAACAATGAGAAACATTCAAAAATTTGAAATTAAATGGCTTAAATGAATTGAATGACTCGCTATTATCGAAAAAAGAAACCAATGATCTATCTCTGATACAAAAATCATTGTCAGATAAAAAATTATATTTAATTTTTATTACTCTTCTAATAAAATAATAATAAACCTGAGACAACTTTAAGTATCTTACAGTTCTACCCAACTTGAGAAAATATTGTATTCTGATATTCATTTACCTAGCCATAGATAAATCTAAACAAATACGAGAAACTTCGAGTATCTCATCAACAGGAGGCAGCATAGAGTTATCTAACGTCTTTATTGCAGAGACAAAAGCTTGAGCACATTGTCGCTGCCCCTTATCTTGGCGTAATGTACGCATCTTTTTGAAACCGGGCCAGTTATAACCGGTAAGCATCCTAAAGTTGTTCAATAGTAGAACACTGCCGGCACAAAATACTTCCAACTTCTCTTTTGGGTACGACTTACCACCTACAGAAATGTAGTTAATGAGACCAATCGAGCCATCCTCAAAAGACAGGCTGACTGAAAATGAATCAGAGCACTCTGCCTTCATATTATTAATTGAGTAACTGACCACCTTATGACCACACAAAAATCTCACAAGGTCGATAAAATGGCAGCACTCACCAACTAAGCGCCCACCTCCTACAGCTTCATTCTGAACCCAATGGTCAGAAGGAATATGACCAGCATTAATAGTGTATATAAATGTCTTAGGAGTATTTACTGACTGCAGCAAGGATTTCATCTTGATAGCATGCGGAGAATACCGTCGATTAAACCCAACAGTAAATATAGTGTTTTTCGTTGATAAAGCCTGCTCAATTAAATCAATATCTACATGGTTTAGTGCCAGTGGCTTCTCGAGGAATACATGCTTTTTATGCTCAATAGAGCTAAGTGCGATTGCAGCATGGCTGTTATGCTGTGTTGAAATAACAACCGCTCCTACATCAGAGGCTAAGATTTTCTCATAGTCAGATGTAGCAAGTGATACATTAAATTTCTTGGCCAAACTAACTGCTGTGATCCCGCTATTGCTTGAAATAGCGCTTAGCTTCGCTTCCGTCTTTGAGAAGCAAGGCAACAAAACAGCTCTGGCATAGTTTCCTGCCCCAATAAACCCCAGACTGCTGCTGGTTGCGCAAACATCAGAGGCCTTATCACATTCAATAGCAATCTCTGTGACGGCATGCTCTTCAGCGTCAGAATTATATTGTAAAAGTATACCTAGCTGATTTCCTTGGGATACAAGTTCATAGGCTTGCTCGACCTCGTCAAGCTTAAATTGGTGAGTAACGAGTTTTTCAGTAGAGATATGTCCTGAAGCTAATAGATCAAGTATAGCTTCAAAATTTCTTTTTTCCGTCCAGCGAACATAACCAATAGGATAGTCATTGCCAAACTTTTCATAACTCTCGTCGTAACGACCAGGACCATATGAGCAAGATACTTGAAAACTTAACTCTTTCTCGTAGAAATCATCCCTGGACACCTCCAAGCCAACTACCCCGACAAGAACAATCCGACCTCGTTTTCGTGAAATTCTTGCTGCCTGGGATAAAGGTTCATTGCTTTTAGTAGACGCAGTGATCAAAACCCCATCTACACCATTTTGACGGGAGAAAATCATCGCTGCGTTTAGCAATGATTCTCCTTTTGATAAGTTGACTATTTCGGCACCAAAACTCTTTGCTAAATCGAGCTTATTTTGATCAAAATCTACTGCTAGAACCCTGCAACCCTGTGCCTTGAGTAGCTGAACAGCTAGAAGACCAACAAGCCCTAAACCTGTGACAACGATACATTCACCCAGCGTTGGGTTGAGCAGACGTATACCCTGTAAAGCAATAGCTCCGATGACAGTAAAAGAAGCCGATTCATTCGATACATTGTCAGGGATTTTTGCGGTCAGGTTTTCTGTTGTTGTGACAAACTCAGCATGATTGCCATTGGAGACTACACGATCCCCCACCTTAAACCCATGAGCCTTTTCCCCCATCTCGACAATAGTTCCGACATTGCAATAGCCTAACGGTATAGGTGTGTCTAACTTGCTTCGAACAGCATCAACAGTACTAACGAGACCATCAGTAGAAACCTTTTCGAGAACCTGCTTCACTTTATCAGGCTGCTGTAATGCCTTCTGTAGTATATTCCCGCGACCAAAATCAAGAAGCATTTTTTCTGTTCCGACAGAGACCAATGTATTACTAGTTTGCACCAGGATAGACAAACTGGAAACCTTTGGGCAGGGGCTTAATTCTAAGTATGTTCTTCCGCCTGATAAATCTTGCATGACCTGTTTCATAGTACCCACCTATTATTATACTTTTCGCAATAAGCCAAACTTAATACAAAATCTATCCACCATTGGCGACTTTATACCGTCAGAGCGCAGTGGTCTGTGCCAGCGCAACAATTTAGGCTCTGAAACAGGTTGACTGACCGGCTTAGCGTCAACAGACTCAAACAAGGTTATGACATTGTCTACCGTGTTATTGATCGTATAGCATTGCAAATACTTATCACGAGCCAAATGCTTCATAGAATCCAGAGTTTTTGTTCGTGAAAAATGTGTCAGACAGCTATGGAATTGATCTGACCACTGTTTCAAATTCAAAACATAGCCTTCTCTGCCATGCTGGACCATCACGTCCATCGCTCCAACGCCATCACTTGTAATACAGGCATTGGCCATACTCATGGCCTCAATTAAAGCCATGGGACAGCCCTCACTACGAGAAGGAAGTAAGAATATATCTGAATTTTGAAGAGCCAGCTGCAGCCTATCTCTCGCCACACGCCCAAACATTGTCACATGCGGTAAGCCTTCAAGTTTATTTATATAGGCTTTAGATAAATCGCCGTACCAATGTAACTGATATTCGCTCCAGACCGAACCACCTGACAATACAGATTGCAAGACTAAATCACTTCCTTTTCGCTCAATACTGCCGCCACAATATATTATTGTTTTTTTAACGGAGGAACGAGAAGAGAAATTTTCTGGCTGGATATACGTATCATAGATTCCATTATAAACAATCGGCACTTTGCTTGTATCAATTTTTTTTGTATTAACAATAATCGACTGCATTTCAGAACAAATAGAAATTATATAATCGCAATATTGGTGGTTATAGCAAGCCAGTGACAAAATATTTGTTCTAGACAAATGAGCGACAGAGATAAAAACAGCATCTAATTTGCTAGCAACACTCTGCAGTATTGGATTATCATTATTAAGAATATATTCAATATTATTATCTGCGACAAAGTTAATAAGATTTATTGATCTTTCAGAAACATCAACAAACTGTGATGTTTCTATAAAACCATCGCAATACTGTTCGAGCCATGTAGCATCAACAGGTTTCGGCGAAGTATAAAAAACACTGAAGCCTCTGCGAAAAAACTCTTCAACCATTTCTTTGCAATAAGTCGTAATACCAGAGCCAGTATCTGGCGCGCTGGACGAGCCAATAAGAATAATCATGAAATCACCTCATTTTTACGTTGCTGAACAAGACTATAGTCATGTGAATCAGACTTCAATCTGGGAAGAACCGCCAACAGGCCGCCAACCCAAATCCACATATGTTCATGTAAGGGCATATTCAGCGACAGACTTGTTACAAAAGCAACCAGTGCACCAATGTATACCATGCCATACAGAGGGTTGATATTTAATCGTCGTAACACCAAATTTCTATGTTTGAAAAGTGGTACTACTACCAGTAAAAACCAAGCAACAAGCCCTATAAGTCCAGCCTCTAGATAAAATGCAGTAGGATTAAAATGCGGAACCTCGCCAAAGTGATTAGCCATAAAATGTTCGTTTCCACGGGGCAGCCACCACATAGGGTTTACTACTCGATCAAATAAATACGAAGCTGAATCAACACGTCCATAAAACGTATGGAAATCATCATTAACAAACCTATCTACGAATTTTTGTGAAAATGTTGTAATAGCGTCAAACTTATAAACCACCAGGGACAAGATAGAAATCGCTGACACTGCAAGGCTTAATATTATTTTTTTAGGATTCTCTTTAAGATAATACCAATAACTGATAATTAATGCTGCCAGCATAATCATAAAACCGCTACGAGTTTGCAGCGATACCATTGCATAAAGAGAGAGTATTATAGTGATAATAAAAACACATTTTATCCACAGACTGTTTCTAATCATTAATACAAAGGATGCAAAGAAAAGGTAAAATATTTGAAAATTTTGGTCTGTTGTAACTTCTGTCCTTACCACTATTACACCATCTTTGAAACCGATAGTATCTATAACAGGAAAATAATTACTATTGAATCCTGATAATGCAACGAAGCAAACAACAGAATATAAAAATGCAATATATAAAAGCATATTGAAAAAAGCACGGAAATCATTATTCGATCTTATTGCATTATATCCAATATAAAATGCTGAGACTGCTGTTATAAGCTTATTAAAACGTCGAAACTCTAAGTCGTCGCATATTACAATACCAACAGCGAATGATAAAAACATTATCGCAAGCAATAAAAACTTATTCGTTCTAACAATTGACTTAGAAAAGCCAAATCGAAAAGATAAAATCGTAACAATTATGGGTAGAGTCGCGTTAACTGGTATACCAAATCGCATACCGACGAAATATGTTAGCATTGAATCGAGCGTAACCAAACCAAAGGCAAGACGCCAATAGCGTGACTCTGATGACTCTTTAGTCTGCATTTATACCTCCCGATACCGAATCAATCTTGCCGGATTTCCACCCACAACTGCATTCCCTGATACATCTTTGGTAACAACAGATCCGGCAGCAACAACAGCCCCGCTTGAGATATAAACACCAGCCATAATGATTGCGCCATGACCTACCCAGACATTGTCTTCAATGGTAATAGTTTTAAACTCTCCCCGACCTGACGCCCTAATCGGCCCAGTTATACCATCAATTTTGTGATCCCCTCCGACAAGAGACACTCTAGAGGCAAAAAGGACATCTGAGCCTATAACAGCGTCTGACGCCAAGTGACAAGCTATACCCATGTAGAAATCTGAGCCTATAACAATGCTATTTTTAGGGCTCACAAAACAGCCAGTCCCACAGTAAAAATTATTCAAATCAATAATAAAATTTGGGGATCTGAATTTTAGTCTTAAATATCTCACCCTGGCGATTATTTTTCTTATTATTATTTTAATCATTTATTTATCTACCGACTCCAAACACTCAACAATAGAATCTATATAAGTATTCACATTATACTTATTTTCAATTACATTTTTTGCCTCGGAGGACATCAATCTCATCCTATCAGGTGATTGAAATAACTCGTCTAACACCTCAAACAACTTATCCGAAGTTATGTCATTAATTATTATTCCAGCACCTGTAGATAGTAAATCCTGCTCACAGCCATCACCTATGGACGCAATCACAGGCACGCCATGAACCAAAGAATCAGATACAACCAACCCCCCTAATCCTGGAAGAACAACAATATCTGATGACAGGAAATACTTACTTACTCCCTCGACGATATTGCCTCTGAAGGCAATATTTTCACAACAACTTCTGACCGCAATCTCTTTAAGACGGATGGCATCGTCGCCATTACCAACCACTACTAAGCTGACATCATGGCCATACTTAATCTCTAGCTTTTGGTACGCATTAATCAACAATTCAACGTTTTTCTGCCTCGTTAAAGCACCTACGAATAGGACGTTAAATTTTGACTTAGCATGTGATTTTTTATATACCTTTTCTATATTAAATTTTGATATTTCTTTCAATTTATCATCAGTATCAATCACATTAACGGCTACAAATATTTTGTCGCTGCTCACTCCTATATTTTTGTAATAGTCGGCACCAACATTGCTATACGCTAAACAGGCGTCTGATTTCCTTTCCGTGTACTCAATAATAAAATCCAAAGACTTTCTAATTCGTGACTTTTTCCTCCCGCTTATTTCACCCAGCCCCCACTGAATCATTTTCTTGTTAAAGAGCTTTACATACAATAGAACGAATAGGTTGTTAATAAAATTTGATGCCCCCTCACAAAGCACTACATCAGGCCTATATAAAATGAGTTCGAACAACAACGTTGGACTAAAAGGTGCCAGTGCATTCCCGTTAGAAGTCTTTAACCTAATGGGAATTGACGGTAATTTTTTTGAAAGAAAGGTATGCGACCTCTTTGAACTGACAACCTTAGTACCTTTGAAATCACAACCATAAAATAGCTTAAGGTCAATATTATTTTTATCTGACAAGCGCTCAAACATCGGTAGACGCCAACCTTGGAGTACTCTATATGTGACGGCAACTTTCATTATATTACGTTTTCACCTTTCTAATAAGAAAAATTGGGGAAATACCAGTGCGAACAACAACAAAGTAACTCATCATAAGAACCCAGCACATCGACGCAGCAAGGTTCACATATACCGCCCCTTCAATACCAAATTCAGGAATTAACAGAGAAGAAAAACTAATACTTACCAGCGACGCAACAACAAGTACTTTAATAGCATCCTTGTGGTTTCCGGTCATCGTCATGATATAGCCAGATATGCCTCCTATTGCATTGATTAATCGTGCAGATATAACAATAACGAGGTCACTATTATTAATGCTATATTCACCACCAAACAATTGAAATATTTCTTCAGAGAAGAAAATAATCGCAAGAGCAATTAGCACACACAAGGCAAAGGCTGGAGCAACAATTGTTGAAATTAATTGCTCAAGTTTTTTCCTCTCACCCTTATCCCATGCCAGGGCAATCTTTGGTGCTAAGACAAGTCCTGCAGCCACTGTTGGGAACTGAACAAAAGTCGACACTCGTAACATTACATTGTATTTTGCCACATCAATTGCACTGCCGGATATACCGAGATACAACAAGTCAAATTGATTAACTATAAGATTAAGAAATACAACAAGAGACAATGATGCAGATGTTTTCAACCATGTCGAAAAATCCACCCTCTTATCAACATTCAGCAAACTACCCGCACCTTGTGGCAGGTTTTTATAAATGATGACCGACGCAATGATTATACATACTCCAGATGAGATGCCATACATTGTCATTACTGATGAAATATCACTGTCGCTATATATATTTACTGAAATTAAAACCATCCCTAGAAATATAATTGGCCTACACACATTAAGGATTGATTGAGAATATATTGATAATCCAATCGCCTGAATTACAGCGCAAAAATATTGACTCACAGAGAAGAGTATAATTATCAGAAAAAACACCAGAAAGCTTATCTCTACAAGGCTACTTGAACCAATATACTGGAGAAGAGCATACAACAATGATATTAACAGGGACATAAGGGCAACAAGAATTACTGCCCTCAGATTAAAGTGATTAAAAAGCTTTAAATTATCCGACTCAATAATACTTGGCAAATATCTGTTTGCAGACAAATCAGACCCAAACTTCGCAACCACAACAGAAAATCCTGTTAAGCTTACATAAAATGCATAGGTCCCGTAGACATCGATTGGCAACGAATTAGTAAGAAACAGCTGTAAGAGGAAGCCAACGGCTACGCCGGCCAAATTGACTAACATTACAGAGGCTGAGCGCCTTAAGGTTACAGTTATCAACTTATATCCCCACGGCAAAACTCAACAAGCGCCTTTCGATATAACCCAAACCTATACAGCTTATTGCTAAGCAAGGTCACCTTTGCTATATCACCTACTTTACAGCCTTTATTGATATGATGCCTGATCAGCTTGTAATCCTGCAGACCACGCTTGAATGCTTTCATTCTAACGCTGTCAAGAATACCACTGTCAGATCCATAAGATAAATTCCAGTCAGCTTTATAACCGTCATAATCTAACCATTCAGACTTGCCACCAATTGCACTATACGACCACACCCCAACCCCTTTCGCCCCAAACAGTCCTGCTTTAATACCTAGCTGTTGATACTCAATTGGACTTGAGCTTTTAGCAGGATAACGAGGCACCCCATAAGTCCAGAGGTCATAATCATTTCTTTTTGATAGCGTACTGAAAACTGAAGCGTATTTATCAAGCGGCTGTATAATGTCAAATACATCTTCGTATAATTCAACATATTTTATTTGCTGATAACTATTTAATCGGGAAAAATCTGGATTTGTATATAATTGAATATCTGGATCAACCTGCTTAAATAGCCGTGCAACATCATAGTTAAACTTTATCCGCTCAAGATTATTTGGTTCATCATGGATATAGACTACTACATTACTAATATTGGTTATTTCTTTTAAGTCATCGATCCAATCTTTAACTATCCTAATTTGTTCATGTTTATCTTTTCTTATAAGCGGGTTTCTATTTGGGAGCCAGGCTAAAAATAGATAATATCTATCCCCCTCAACATTGTTATACTTCTCAATAGTGGATTTTATATTGCTGCTTCTCCCATCAAATTTTGGAATATCGCTGGGATGTATTAAAAAGTTATTCACGCCTATGCCACGTAAATAATCAATAGCTTCCTGTGGTTTAGACCACAATACACCATCTTGCGGATAACCCCATAGCATGACTTCTGCAGGTATAGTCTCCGTTATATATTGCTGCGACTTAATCACAACCTGATAATTTTTTTCCTCCATCGATACACTCACCAGGTACTCATCACACAGCAGACGATCTAATCCTTTGACAGTCAGCATGTATTTTCCGGACTTAAGCCCTATGCGCTGATCCATTTTCAGCGGCATAACTACGTCATAGACGTATTGCCCATCATTTGCCTGCACCACCTGTAATTCACTAAGGCTATGGCCAATATTATTACCGCTGCAATCATTAACAAATACAGAATACCTTTGTTCGTCGAGGGTATTCAATTCTAAGCCAATATTTACATCACTGTTATCAACGCCATAATGAAGTATCTTTAAGGTCTTGTTAGCCTCAACCTCTATACTTTCACCACTGACTAAATCCACCACCGGATCAAATACTCTTAATCTAGCATTCGTAGTGTTTTCTTTTTTTTCGAAGCGTGAATAACTATCCGAAACAACATCATCTACATAGTCAGCATGATTTGGTTGGTCACTATTGCCATTATATCTTTCTGCACTTACTTTAATCTCATCAAGAAACAAAAGCTTACCATCGACATGCATTACTATCTTATATTTTTTCGCATAACCTACAACCTCAATATCAACCCATGCTCCACCATCGACTGACATACCTGGGGATAACACTTTATCCGCTAAGAACCGGTAGCCTCCATGATGCTCCTCATACAGAGATAGCTTCTGGAGCCCATACACTGAGGATTTTTTCTTAATTTGAACATGAACTGACAGGCCAGTTAATTTCATATCTTCGCCAACATCTATGCTAACGACTACTGGGTTAACGTAGCTATAACGAATTGTTCCCAAAGAGTTAACTTGTAATGTCGACGACACAGCCCCATCAAGCAACTGGCTATAACCATCCTGTCTGTTATATACAGGCTCTATTGACAGAATATCAATTGCATTCGTATTGATAGAAATCACAATACTCAGCAGTGATAACAGGCGCATAAGTTTCATCAAATTACTTAAAAACCCCTCTAGTATCTATCACAATTTTTTCATGAAGCTCATTACTCTTAAGCTTTTTGAAGGGTTTGTGGTCGACTAAAATCAATACAACATCTGAATTATTCAACGCTTCATCTAGGGTGACTAATTCAAACTCATCACTTTTATTTATGTTTGGTTCACATACGACAATTTTACCAATATTTTTTTCGATTAACTTCCTTGTTATATCAACGGCAGGACTCTCCCTCATATCGTCTACATCAGCCTTAAACGCCAGACCTAAGCATGCTATTACTGGGCTTTTCAGCTTTCCTGCACAGCGCTCCACGCGATCAATAACCCAGCTCGGCTTTGAGTCATTTACTTCTCTCGCTGTCCTTATCAAATGTGAATATTTAGGTGAACGGTCAACAATAAACCATGGATCGACGGCGATACAGTGTCCTCCAACGCCTGGTCCGGGGCTCAATATATCAACCCTGGGATGCCTATTCGCCAGTTCGATAACTTCCCAAGTATTTATCGATTCACTTTCTGCTATCATCGAAAGCTCATTAGCAAATGCTATATTGACATCCCTATAAGAGTTTTCAGTCAACTTAATCAATTCAGCCGTCTTAGCGTTTGTAGTTAGTACCTCACCCCTGACAAATGTTTCGTAAAATTCTGCTGCAACCCTTGTAGACTCATCATCTACGCCGCCAACAACCCTATCATTCTCCACTAACTCTATTAATATTCTTCCTGGCAATACTCGCTCAGGACAATGCGCAACAAATACATCGCTGCCGATATTATGTCCATTCTCAGCCAGTGTTGCAGATACAACTTCATCAGTCGTCCCAACTGGTGATGTCGACTCCAGTATCACTAGGTTTCCTGGCTTTATAAAGTCGGATATCGCATCAGTCGCTGATTTCACATATGACAAATCAGGCTTTTTCCCGTTACCTTCCTCCATAAACGGCGTTGGCACTGCGATTACAAATATATCCGCTTCACAAGGCTCCATTGATGCACTTAGATTACCGGAGTGTACTGCCGACTTTACTAAAATATCTAAGTCGGGCTCTACAATGTGAATTTTCCCATCATTAATCGTATCAACAACCGGCTCACTTACATCTACACCAACGACTTTATAGCCCTTTGTTGCAAGTAATGAGGCTGTAGGTAGACCTATATATCCAAGACCAATCACACAAATATTTTTTTTCATTATATACTCCCAGTTGAATTAAACGACCATCTCTTCATCGGCGCTTTGATAATCATCAACCAATTCATTTTGCAAGATTTCCAGTATTCTTTTGCACGCCTTACCATCACCATATGGGTTTGATGCTTCACTCATTTTTTTGTAGTAATCTGCATCTGTTAATAGAGTTGATATTTCGCTGATTATTTTATATTTATTTGTTCCAACAAGCTTCACCGTTCCCTGCTCTACCGCCTCTGGTCGCTCAGTAACATCTCTCATCACAAGTACAGGCTTACCCAATGATGGCGCCTCCTCTTGAATACCACCCGAGTCAGTCAAAACTATACTCGATCTATCCATTAGCCATACAAAACATGGATAACTCAATGGCGAAACTAAGTGTACATTTTCCCTTTCGCTCAGCAATTCATTTACAGGAGATTGTACATTCGGGTTCAAGTGTACGGGGTAAATAAAATCAACATCTGGGAATTTAATTGAAAGACTCTTAATTGCCTCACAAATATTGATGAAACCATCACCAAAATTCTCTCTACGATGACCGGTTATTAGAACTTTTCTTGAATCACCTATGATTCGAGAAAGTACATCTTTTTCAAAGTATTTACACCAGTAATCTTCGTCATAGTTATTCACTTTGTTCCTCACCCAAAACAAGGAGTCTATAACTGTGTTACCCGTAACATGTATTGCTTTCGAAGAATAACCTTCGGACAAAAGATTACTTCTCGACGACAGCGTTGGAGAGAAATGAAAATCTGTTATATTAGCAACCAGCTTTCGATTAGCCTCTTCAGGAAACGGGGCTGTTAGATCGCCAGTTCTTAGTCCAGCCTCAACGTGAGCCACTTTAATCCCTGCATAGAATGCTGATATTGAAGCCGCCATACAGGTAGTCGTATCACCATGAACCATGACCAGATCTGGTTTTGACTGTTCAAATACTGGCTTCAAACCTGCTATAACATCCGCTGTTACCGAAAACAAATCCTGGCCTGGCTTCATTATATTAAGATCATAATCTGCTTTTATCTCAAAAAGCGTAGTGACTTGATCCAGCATTTCCCGATGCTGTCCAGTCACACAAACCTGACACTCAAATGCACTATTTTCTTGAAGGGCCAATACCAATGGCGCCATTTTAATTGCTTCTGGTCTAGTGCCAAATATGACTAATATTTTTTTATATTTATTTTTCATAGTCTCAATTTCCCTTTCTAACTTACTTGTTCACTAATACTCACACCAGTTGTTAACTCTACAAAATCATGCACTTTATTCAAGCCACCATCTTCCAAAGAGGCATGATTCAATCCTCCTATTTTTCTTCCTTTTGCAATGGCAATGACTGTATCCACATCGATTTCCTGCGACTCTGCCGAATACGCATATACTAAGGCGTAATCAGCCAGTGTATTGATCAATCGCGGGACACCACGTGAAAGATAGTGGATAGCGTACAGCGCTGAATCTTCAAAAACAGATGGGTCCCCACCGACAACATTCATCCTGTGCCTTATATAATCTACAGTTTCACTTACATCCAGCGCCTCAAGGTGATACTCCACCGACACTCTTTGCGCCAACTGAATCAGGCCCGGCTTGCGCAACCTATCTAACAACTCTGGCTGCCCTATCAATATTATTTTCAGCAAATCATCAGAGTTCGAGTTAATATTATTAAGTAGTCGCAACTCTTCTAACGAACTATCTGATAAGTTTTGCGCCTCATCAACAACTACTACAGTTGTTTTACCATTTGAATAATTATCAATGACAAATCTTTGAAATTTTTGCAACAACGCTACTTTATTTTCTTCACCGAAATCAATATTAAAGGCCATCAAAACCCACTGCATTAAATGACCATAGCCTTCGAACATATTATTAACTATGCCCATGCATAGATTTTTATCCTGATTATTATCAGTTAAATAACGAAGTAACGTCGTTTTTCCGGCACCTATATCACCGGTAATCACAGTAATTCCGCTTTGCTCCATCAGCCCATACTCTAACATCGAGTAAGCCACACGATGCTTGGGCGAAAAATATAAAAACTCTGGGTTCGGCGTAAGCGAGAACGGTTTTTTAGTTAATCCAAAGAAATCTCTATACATATCATGCCTTATATGTGGGCCTTATTTAGAATCGTTCCTATCAAGCTTGTTTTATCCAGAAGCAATAACGAACGTTCTAAATTTTCAGGTGTTGTTCTTCCTTCCTCTATGACTAGCAATGTACTACCAACTCTTTCAGCAATAACCAATGCATCATCATCATTTAATAATGGGGGCAAATCATAGATAACAATGCGCTCTGGATAGCGCTGCTCTATTTCTTGCATTAACGAACGCATCCTGGGGGAAGACAATATTTCCGAAGTATTACCCTCAACTTTCTTAGCCGGAAGAATGACTAATCTCTCCAGGCCTGGGTTGATCAGCACCTTATCCACTGACACCTCATTATTCAGCAAGTCTGAGATACCATATTCAATTTCCAGACCTAGTGTTGAAGCCACACTTGGCGACTGCAAATCTAGATCTACCAGTAATACTGTTTGATTCACTTCTTTTGATAGCGCTATTGCCAAATTGATTGCCGTCAGGGTCTTTCCCGCACTATTATCAGCTGAAACTATCGCTAAATTATTTACTTTTCTTTCCCGAAATTCCTTAAGTAGAATTGTTCTTAGCTGCCTATAAGGTTCAGCTCTAACATCATTGCTGAATGCAGTAACGACTCTATTTTTCTCCAGATGAAGAAGGCTAAGATTATGCACTGGTGTTTTTGTATACTTTATTTCTGTCAGGTCAGATATAGCATCAGCCTTGTTCTTTGCCTCAGCCGACCCATCAATCTCATGCCTCTTTTTTCTTGCCTTTGCTATCGCTTCTTGCACGTATTCCATTTTATTCCCCTTATTAAATACCCAGCTTTCGCAAAGCTACAAACCACAAAACATCTACTGGCTTGTAAAGAAAATTAATCATCGTTAGCCCAACAATGATCATCATTACAGACGAAATAATCACAACAATCCTTCTTCTATTAGGTTCGCTGGCTTTAATCTCATCAGGCGTTTGTATATATCCAACCGTCACCAGCGGCATTGCTCCTGCGATCTTCAGTACGCGCTCATTGCCGCGTATACTTTTATCCAGCATGTCTAATACCAATGCGACAGCCACACCCGCTCCGATTGACAGTACTAAACCAACGATTAGGATTGCTATTCTATTTGGGCTGACAGGCATCTGAGGCCTTGCAGGAGGTTCAATTAAAGTAAATCTTTCTGCACGCAGGTTTGACTCCAGCTCTACAGCGATATCTGCCTCACGCTGCTTCGTACTTATTTCGCCATACTTCATTGAAGTTAGCTGGTAGTTTCTGATTAACTCCTGGTATCTTGTTTCAATCTCTGGTGACTTTGCAATATACCGTCTTAGTTTTTCGGCTCTTTCATTCAATAGTCTAATTTTTACAGTAGTGTTCGCCTCTGATAATTCGACTGCCGATATTTCCGATTGCAGCTGAACATACAAAGGATTATCTGCATCTAAAACATAGTCTTCTGTACTTTTATAATTGGCTGCCGTATTTCTTATCTCTTCAAGCTGCTCTCTTTTACTTATTACCTCTGGATGCTGACTGGTATACTTTTTTTCCAAAGAAATTAACTGCGAACTTATCTGTTTAATTCTCTTTGCTAACTCAGGTTTGGTAAGTTTGCTACCTGTCTCATCTTCTAATCTTTTTATTTCATTTTTTATTCTAATAACATCTGGATGATTCTCAGTATATCTAGATACCATTTGGCCATATTGAGAACGCAAGGCTTTCAAGCGGTCTGTATCACTTAATGCCGCATTCCCATCTGCCAATATTGCTGGCGCATAAGCTGACGTATTCTTCAACTGCCCTTTTAGCTTTAGTAATTGACGCTGATACTGAGTTTTTTGCTCATCAAGGTCTAACACCTCACGCTCTGTTCTCTCCAAAGACTGCATATTGTAATTAAACAGTTCTGGCATCGACCATTTATGCTCTTGCTTAAAATCTGCAATCCTTTCTTCGTATTCACTCATTTCCTTATCAAGCGAATCGGCATTCTCTCCTAAAAACTCACTCGCATTTCTTGCCTGAGCCTCACGCTGTTTGATATTTTCACGCAGGTATATGCTGACGAGATCGTTGGCAACCTTCTGTGCTTTTACTGGATTTTTATGCTCAAAAGATAACGTAAATGCTATTGTCGCCTCTGTTGGCCTCCCTGAACGAGGATCAACAACTTTTGCTGATATCACCTCTAACTTCGAATCCTCTCTGAAATCCTCAGCAATCTCAGAACGAGGTATTCTATCCAATTCCTTTTTACTATATAGCTCATACTTTTTCACTAAATCCATTATATTGTTAAGCGTCATTGCACGCTGTTTTATCTCTTGGATTTGTTTATTCGCATATGTTGTTACTGTCGACCGAACCATATCTGAGGGTATATCCTGGTCTTCTATCAATATCGTTGCTGTCGAGCGATATGTCGGCGGCCAGAACAATGCGGACAAAACACATATGGTAAATATTATTGCTGACGCCATCATTGATTTTTTCTTGTGGCGTCTTATTGCTTTTACATAGTCTGATAATGTTTTTTCTTCTTCAAATTCTATATAACTACTCATTTATTATTTCCGCTTCTTTATAGTAGAAATTCGCTGGGGGTATATACCAATCCCAACCCCCAAAGCTGACCAGACGCCCTGCTTGATCGACCTAAATTATATTTTTCGTTACCTCTATAAGTGTAAGTAACAGATGTTTTCCAATCCTTGCTAAAGCGGTAGTAGTAGCTTATCGACCCTATCCAATATTGATAATCATCCTTAACAAGCTCTTTCGATGGATCGTTACTTTCCCCCCAGTTAGCAGCCATAGTTAGATCGTGTCTCTGCGCCAGCTTTCCCTTGTATTTGATATCGATTGAATCTACCTGTCTTAATTCACCCTCTGAACTAGGCTGATATTGTCGAGTGGCATTAACTATGAACTCTGAACGCTCACTTAGTTGGTATGTGCTACTAAAGTTGAAAACACTCGATTCATTTTCATACTCATCAACTGACACCTTTTTTTCTGGTGCCGTTACGTTGCATGAATAAGGTTGATAGAAGATTGATTCGATACATTTTTTATCTAAATAGGAAAGTTGCTGACGGCTCAATCCTGCATAGGCAGAGAACGCTAGCTTCTCTGAATATTGATAGGATATTTGCAATGGCAAAGAAGCTGTTTGTGAGCTGTCGATAACATTACCGAAGCCAGTTGATGCATAAATATAGTTTGCCCAACCTATTAACTGGCTTGGGTTGTATGCTTGGGTATCAAAATCCACGTAACTGTATGACGGAATTAATGCGAATGAGAATTTCTCGCTCCACTGATATCGCCACATCGCCGAAAGCTCTGCGGTGTATCGGCTGGTATAGTACTCATTACTATATTTTACGCTGGCGCTACTAACCGATACTGATAACATTTGCTTCTGTGTCAGCAAATGCTGCATGCTACCAACCCAATTATAAGTCTCTACATCACCGGATCTAATTGAACCGCTATCCGAGACCTCTTCAATTCTTGTTGGGGACCGATCAAAGCTCATGGAAGTTGAAACACTGCTTTTATCGCTAAGCCTATAAAGCAGGTCTAAGGAAATATCAACATTATTGGCATTGAAATCGTCATTATCAAAGCGCTCAAACTCAACATCGGCCATAACACCGAATTTAGCTCGCTCTGTATTAGCGCTATAATTTATCCGTGGCGAGAGGCTGTAGCCTTGCAGCTTAATCACCTTATCTTCATCAGAAACCATTCTGGCATTTGAATCATTATCTGTAGCCAGCTCGATTTCAGACTCTAATCGCTGCTCTATCGCAGCCACATAATGGCTAGCAGAAGCCAGCGATAAACATAAAGTTATTAAGCAAAACTTTCCCACAGCACGCCGCTTGTAGCTCGCGTACATTTTATCATTCACTTTTATATTTATTATTTATGGAACAACAACAACATCACCCGACCTTAGAATGACATTACTACTGAGGTCTTTTCCTTTGCGTATAGCCTTATAATTAAAATCAATTGAAGTTTGCACACCGGTTTTATCACGCCTAAGAACTTTAATATCGTTCTCATCGGCAAAAGTATTCAAACCACCCGCCAACGCCAAAGCCTGGGACACATCGGTCTCTGCAAACATATTAAACACACCAGGCTTGTTTACCTTTCCGATCACGTAAATATTATTACCCGACATTTGCGTCATCGATACTGTCACTTGGGCACCGCTCTTCATATAAGTAGCTAATGCGCGCTCCAATGAAGCTGTTACTTGCGTTATTGTCTGTCCTCCCACTTCGATCTCCCCTGCAAGCGGGTAACTGACAAAACCATCGGGTCTAACCACCACCTCTTTCGAGAGCCCCTCTTCACCCCAAATAAATACTGATAGAATATCGCCAGGATTTACCTCGTAGTCACCATAGATGCCAGAACTCTCATCTTGCGCGTAAGCACTGAGAACAATTGCAAGACTGCCAATGAATACCGCGAGTAGCTTTGTCATTTTATTATTTTCCTTAAAAGCTTTTGCCATATTTAGCAATTACGTTAGAGCCTCTCACACTCATTATTGGCTTTACAAACTCTGTTGAAAATCTTTACAGAACAACGATAAATAACCTTTTGGCCAGCATCCTTTAAACATATTTTTTCCAATTAAAATAGAGGGTTGCGCTCAGTTACCTTGTGTTGACACTTTACC
Organism: Sinobacterium norvegicum; assembly: GCF_923077115.1. Classification (NCBI taxonomy): domain Bacteria; kingdom Pseudomonadati; phylum Pseudomonadota; class Gammaproteobacteria; order Cellvibrionales; family Spongiibacteraceae; genus Sinobacterium; species Sinobacterium norvegicum. The sequence continues at coordinate 10,692 of NZ_CAKLPX010000007.1, read as the reverse complement.
GACACGCGCCTCTGAGTCGGATTTTTATACAACTGACAGACAATGCATATGTGGCCACTTTTGCCCTATATATAACCTTAAGCTTCCAGCCTTTTGTCGCTAGCCACGCCGCCGGCAAAATGCGATAATTGAACGAATTTGACTCCTATTTCGGATATGCAACATGCAAACTTTCTCGGCTTCATTAAGAGACGCTGGTATTTCAGCTGAACTCGCCAACACCCTGAACGCCCTGGCAATCGCAGGTAAAGACATTAACTTCAGGCTGCAACAGGGCTCTATAGGTGGTGTTTTAGGCAGTGCCGGTAATGAAAATGTGCAGGGTGAGACTCAGAAAAAGCTGGATGTCATCTCTAATGATCTACTGAAAGAGATTCTATTAGGCTGCGGATCAGTTCGTGCCATCGCCTCTGAAGAAGAGGACAGCTATGTTGCCGGGCCTGACAGCGGACAGTATCTCGTCAATTTTGACCCCCTCGATGGCTCCTCGAATATTGACATCAACGCCATGGTCGGCACCATTTTCTCTATCTATCCGTTTAACGGCGGTGAGTTATCAGAGCAGTCATTCTTACAAAAGGGTCGTGACCAGGTGGCGGCGGGCTACATTTTATATGGCCCATCTACTATGTTGGTGCTCAGCACAGGCAATGGCGTTCAGATGTACACACTCGACCCTGCCATTGGTGAATTTGTACTTACCGTTGAGCAGGTCTCTATCGATGCTGATACCAAAGAGTTTGCCATCAACATGTCCAACCAGCGTTTTTGGGCTGAGCCAATGCAGCAGTACATCACTGATCTTCTGCAGGGTAGCGAAGGTCCTCGCGGCAAGAACTTTAATATGCGCTGGGTAGCCGCCATGGTTGGCGATGTGCATCGCGTGCTTTGCCGTGGTGGTCTGTTCACCTACCCATGGGACAATCGTGAACCGGGTAAAGCAGGCAAACTTCGCCTGATGTATGAGGCCAACCCGATGTCACTATTGATTGAGCAGGCTGGTGGTGAAAGCTGGACGGACAAAGAACGTATACTCGACATTCAACCTACTGCCATCCACCAGCGTGTGCCCGTCATTCTGGGTTCGGCAAGCGAAGTAAAAAACTGCCTGAAATATCACGGCATTGATGGCTAACCAGCAACACGCTGCAGCCTGGGTAGTGCCGACAGTATGTTGGCGTCACTCTGCGCTGCAATTGCTGTGGCCGACGTCCCTCTGATTTCCGCAACCACTGCAGCAATCAAGGGCAGCAAAGTTGGCATATTGGGGCTGTCATGGTGGACAAATGCGGGCCTCATATCTGGGCTATCTGTTTCCAAGGCAATACAGTCCGGAGCCAATGCGGCTACCGTCTGTCTCAATTTTCTTGCCCGCGGGTGTGTGACTGCACCACCAATACCCAATTTAAAGCCCAGCTCTGCCAACTTAACCCCCTGCTGCAAACTACCGGTAAATGCGTGAACAATCCCGCCCTGGTTAAAATGACTCCTTCTTATTGTCGCTGCCACTTGATCGAAACAACCACGGGCATGAATAATCACAGGAAGATTATGACGCTTGGCCAGGACTAACTGCTGCTCAAAATAGTACTGCTGTTCGCTGGCAAAACCCGCCATTAATGTCGCGTCCAGCCCAATCTCCCCGACGGCCACAATATTCTCGTGCTCGCCTAACAACTGATCCAACCGCTGTAAGTCTTGCTCTCGATGATCTGCGATAAAATATGGATGCAAGCCAAGCGCTGAGGAGCATTGCTTAAAATCATTAACCACGCAAAGCAGATCCTCCCATGCTGCTGCGGCCACACCTGGAACAACACAATGATCAACGCCCGCTCGGACCATCGCCTCAATCAGTAATGGTCGACTAGTATCAAAGATGTCAAAATCTAGATGACAATGGCTATCAATCATTATTTACTCGCAATATTACCGGTTAACCTAGGAGATTCACCGCCTTGACCAATCTCCACTGCCCCCTTTGTCAAAGCCCTGCCAACTCGCCATACTTCGAAGATCAACGCAGGCGTTTTAGGCAATGTCACGATTGCGACCTGGTTTTCGTCGAGCCCCGCTTCTACCTCAGCGCAGTAAACGAAAAACTAGAGTACGACAAACACCAAAACAGCCCTGACGACATGGCATATCGAGGGTTTCTCAACCGCCTTGTTGAGCCACTACAACAACGCTTAAAACCAGCCAGCGTCGGACTCGACTTTGGCTGCGGCCCTGGCCCCACCTTATCACAGATGCTTCAGGAACTCGGTCACCAGGTACAATTGTACGATGTCTATTATCAACCCAATAGCAGCTTACTGAACCAGCACTATGATTTCATCACCGCAACAGAGGTTGTTGAGCACCTTAGCGCACCCAACCAGGTGCTTAATCAGCTGTGGTCAATACTGAGGCCAGGGGGAATACTGGGTATTATGACGAAACAAGTCATCGATCGGTCGCATTTTGCCCGCTGGCACTACAAGAACGACTTAACCCACATCATCTTCTTCAGCCCTTACTCCTTCACACACTTTTTTCGCGATAAGAACGCCTCTATTGAGGCCATCAACAGCGACACGCTAATCATTACAAAAAATTAATAATAAGCAGTGTTACCCTCTGAATCCCACTACACTGCGGACCTGTAAAAAAAGCTGTCACTTATATTCTCAATATGCCCAGTTTGCGTATTTTTTACTGCGAAAATGTAAGCGATTTCCCCTATACACACTGTCAAAAAATTGGCATATTGGCCTCAGTCGATTAGATAAGTAGATCTAACCAGCACTCAGGAAGAGCACTGGCCTTGCTATCTCTCGCTGAGATAGTGAAAAACTACTGTCATAATCGCCCATTAAAATAACAACAATATTAAACATTATGGACTATGTTTGGAGGCTTTATCATGACATCAGTACCGCGCTGTAATTCATTGCCATCACGCGAAGCAATTCGTAACCAAATCGCCAACGAGGTTGCCGAGTTTTTATCGAAAGGGGGAACAATCGATAAAATTCAACGCCCTAATGATCCTGCTCAACCAGTAACCCGCAGTCGTCCGTGGATGGGTGACATCCTCTAACATAGATTAATCCTACCGAGATAAGGCTGGGGTTAGCTAACACCGGCCTATACTTCCTCAACACTTCTTTGCCTATACCTGCAGTGCTATATTAACGGCTCACCCTCTGCCGCTGATAATGCCATGTCTTTTTTCGATCCACGCTCAAGCTCTATTCCACCCGCTACCCTCTTGCAGACACCCAGCTTTTAACATGACGGTGACAGCGCAGCAGGCATGCTTAAGCCTCAGTAAAATCAAGCAACTTCGCGTCATCGATCGTCAATTATTCGTCAACATGGTCGATGCCGACAACCACCATCAGTTATTCTGCCTCACAGCTGAAGAACAGCTTATAACTGTCGCCGATCACCTCAACAACCGCTCTATACTCAACGGTTATGGAGGTGGTTGCTTTGAGGGTAATCAAACTCAACTTTGGCTTACCACAGCAGGCCAACTGCATCTAAAAATGGATAATCACTGGCACTCACATTCGGTTGTTGCCGGTGACCTCACCTTTGACAAGGCACATCAGCGCTGCCTTGCCGTTATTGATGATACCGAGAGAGATAGGCAATTCGTCGCCGACTGCCGCGAGCCGACTCAACCACTGCTCCAGCAGAGCGACTTTTTTAACAGCCCTATGACTTCACCTAATGGCCAGTACATCGCCTATGTCTGTCGCAAATTTCCAAACATGCCCTGGGACAATACCGAACTGCGCATCGCCCCCGTGGCAAGCAACGGCGCTATTAATGAGTCAACCAGCCAGGCCGTTGTTGAATCAAAGACTAATGATTTAGTACACGGTGAGGCTGTCTGCCAGCTCAGCTGGCTTGATAATCAACAACTGCTTTACCTCTCTGACCGCCAGGGTTTCTGGGGGCTTTACTGCTACAACACTGCCACCCAAACCAGTCGCGCTATTTATACACCGAACGCTGATATCTGTGCCGCCCCCTGGGAGGCCGGCCACTGCAACTATATTGCCCTGCAAGTTGACGATATAATCTGCACACAAATTCACCGAGGCCGATGGCAGCTGATTCGACACTGTAATCAGCATACTGAAATACTTGAGCTGCCGGACGATATTTGCTTTATCCACCAACTCTGCCATATCGACCAGAAAATTTATTTCGCCGCCGCCGGTGTTAACAGCCATCAGCATATCTATAGCTACCATTTAAGCAGCAGGCAAACCCACTGTTTCACCGCCAACGACAAGGTTGAAACCACCTTATTCCCCCCCCCTGTATCAATCGACGTTGGCGCCAAAGAGGCAAGCCAAGGCTTTTTCTATGCAGCGAAGAACACCAGCGAACCGGCCCCTCTGATTATTCGTTTTCATGGTGGACCGACGTCTTATACCCATCCTGGCCTGGATCTCACCACCCGGTATTTCACCGATCACGGTTTCTCCGTTTTAGATCTAAATTACCGCGGCAGTGCCGGTTTTGGCCGCAGTTCTCGCCACCAGATTTATGGCCATTGGGGCAGGTCAGAGGTCGAAGATTGTCGGACAGCAATAGCACATCTCACTGAAAGAAAACTAGTCAACCCCGACGCCATCTTTGCTCGAGGCAACAGCTCTGGCGGCTACGCAGCCCTTTGTATCGCCACATTTAGCTCACTGCTTAACGGCGCCATGGTCAGCTCTGGTATCTCGGACCTGAACCTGTTATTCAAACACACCCATCGATTCGAGCGATGCTATATTCAGCAACTGCTGAAACAGGAATACTCAGAACAAGGGCACAGCCGCTGGTTTCAACACAGCCCGATTCATTTCGCCAAGCAACTCACCACTCCGATACTATTTATCCAAGGTGGCCGAGACACCATCTGCCCGCCTGAGCAAACACAACAATTTATCGAACGCTTAGAGTCCAATAATATTTTTCATCAGTTGCTGTTTTTTCCCGACGAGGGGCATGGCGTGAAACAGACAAAAAATCAACAGCTGGCACTCAAGAAAGAGCTCGATTTCTATCAAATGATTGTAGCGAAATTATAACGGGGCGTTTCAAAAAGTCACTCTGTAGGCACTATTGCATATAGGATTAGGTCTAACTGCGAATAAACTCAAACCAATATTCCCACTATAATAGCGGCACCAAAAACTTCTCTAGGAGCCTACCATGGTTACCGCTACAGTCACCGCTATTGCTATTACTCTTGTGTCGATTATTATCGCGCAAAAGTGTTAAAAAAAAGCCTCGTTTAACGAGGCTTTTTTTTAACTTAACATTTAGAACACCCGCGAGAAGACATCATCGAAGGTTGCCGCATAGGTGACCGACACCCCCTCTCTTAAAAATGACGGCAGCTCATCAAAGTCTCTTTGATTAGCCTTCGGCAGAATCAGCTGATTTATCCCTATTCGTCTTGCCGCAATAACCTTCTCTCGAATACCACCAACAGCAAGCACCTTCCCAGTCAGCGTTAATTCTCCAGTCATCGCAATCTTCGCCGCAATTGCCTTATCACGAGCAAGGGAAACCAACGAGGTAGCCATTGTCACGCCGGCACTTGGGCCATCTTTAGGCGTCGCGCCTTCCGGCACATGCAAGTGAATCGCCGCCTTATCAAAATAATCGGCTGCAATGCCAAAGCGACTGGCATTTGCCATAACGTAGCTATAGGCAATATCCACCGACTCCTTCATCACATCACCCAGCTGCCCCGTTGGCTTCAGCGAGCGAGCCAAGTTATGTATCTTATTAGACTCTACAGGCAGCGTTGCCCCACCCATAGATGTCCATGCCAAGCCAGTGACAACGCCGACACCTTTTTGAATACTTTCAGTTTCGAAGACCGGCTGACCCAGCCATTGCAGCACTTCCTTTTTGCCGATACGAATACTCTTTGTCTTACCCTCCAGCAACACAACAACCGACTTACGAACGAGTTTTTGCAATAGCTTTTCTAGGCTTCGCACACCTGATTCTCGGGCATAACCCTCAATCAAGTTTTTCAATGCCGCATCGCTAATCTTCAGTGTCGACTTTTTAATTCTTGCCTGTGTCAGCAGTTTTGGCCATAGGTGCTGTTTGGCAATGGCCAACTTTTCTTCGGCAATGTAACCGGCTAAACGAATAACCTCCATCCGATCATAAAGTGGCGCAGGGATGGAATCGATTTGGTTGGCGGTACAGATAAAGAGCACCTTGGATAAATCGACTCTTAAATCCAAGTAATGATCTAAGAATTCGCTGTTTTGCTCGCTATCCAGCGCCTCTAGCAACGCCGACGCGGGGTCACCATGATAACTGGCACCGATTTTGTCTATTTCATCTAGCATAATCACTGGGTTTTCGACATCGACTTCACTCAACGCCTGTACAAACTTGCCCGGCATAGCACCGATATAGGTGCGACGATGCCCTTTGATCTCCGCCTCATCACGCATACCACCAACACTGAAGCGATAGAACTTTCTCCCCAGTGCGTCGGCCACCGAGCGACCGATAGAGGTCTTACCGACACCTGGCGGGCCGACCAGCAAAATAATTGAACCAGAGATTTCACCGCGGTAGGCGCCGAGGGCAATAAACTCTAAGATACGATCCTTAACATCACCCAAACCATTGTGATGCTTCTCCAGCACCTCTCTGGCGACAGAGAGTTCAAGCTGATCGGTTGAATGGACCCCCCAAGGTAATGCTGTTAAGCAATCGAGATAATTACGGGTGACACCATACTCAGGCGATCCCATCTCTAAGATCGATAATTTCTGCATCTCGTCATCGATACGACTTTGCACATGCTCGGGCAGCTGTTTGTCTTTCAACCGAGCCTGAAACATTTCGGCATCGGCCGTCTTATCGTCCTTGGTAATGCCCAATTCTTTTTGGATTAGCTTCAACTGCTCTCGCAGGAAGAATTCACGCTGCTGCTCGCTGATCTTATCATTAACCTGATCAGACAATTCGCTCTGTAACTTTGCTACCTCAAGCTCTTTACGCAGAAGCAACAACACGCGATCCATCCGCTTTGTTAAATCAACGGTATCGAGTATATTTTGCAGCTCCGTATTGCTGGCAGTGGTGATCGAGGCTGAAAAATCAGACAACGGTGATGGGTCGTTAGGACCAAAACGATTCAGATACTGACGTAACTCCTCCGAATACAACGGATTCAACGGCAGCAACTCTTTTATTACCGCTAAAATGGCAATGGCCCGAGCTCTTAATTCCTCGTCTTCTTCATATTTTGGCTCTGGGTATTCTACCTGTACACGATAGGGCGGTTTATCTGTCAACCAACGAACAATCCGAAAGCGTTTACGACCAACCGCGATGACATGTAAATATTCACCGTCACTCTCGACACTCTGAACCCTTGCTACACAGCCGGTTTCGGCCAGTTCTTCACGGCGAATCTCTCCATCTGTCTGGGTGGTATAGATAATACCGACATAGGGTTGATCTGCCTCCGAAACAAGGTGAATAGTATCTTCCCAGGGTTCGCTCTTAATAATAAGCGGCTGAATTTGAGCCGGAAAGAAGGGCCTGCTCGATATCGGTAATAGCTCTATAACATTTGGCAGCACCTGATCAGGCAAGGCTATTTCTTTTTCTGGCGACACCGAATCCACAACCAGTTCATCGGCAATACTCGCATCAAGATTATCGGCCATTAAGCTTCCTTCAAATGTGTTGTTGCCAGAAAATCGGCAATGATCAGTCAAATATGGGGGCTGTGTAGTTATTTTTCAATCTATAACTCCTCTGCAAAAACTAAAAAACCTGCCACAGTAGAATTGCTACACTTTAGACAGTGAATCTGTCAGGGTGACACTATGGTGCGTAAATACAGTGCGCTACTCACATTCTTAACTATTCTCGTTGTCAGTATCCTCTGTCTTGCCCAGTTACATCAGGTTAACAGTAACATTCGGTCACAGGCCAGCCATATGCTGGACGTACAACTACCGCGGCTTGAGTCTATAAGCAAAGCACAGCAGGCACTCAACGCACTGCATAGTCTCTATCTACAACGGCTGATTCACGACACGCCACAGCGCCGATATAACACACTTGCCCAGAGCAGCACCATTGAGGCGCTGACCGCCGCAACCATCAGCAATTTTTCCAACAACCCCTTATCAATCAGCCTGTTCGAACATTACAACGAGCTGCATGCGCTACAACGCTCGATGGATAAAGAACCCGTCATCAACCGCCAAAGCGTCTATCATGCCGTCGACCTGATCACTACACTACAAGACAACCTCACCAAACTCGCCAACCAAACAAGTACCGAACTCGAACAACAAAATAGCCTAGCGATCAATTCTACGCTGCTATTTATTAGCACCGCTGAGGCAGCCAGCCTCTGCTTATTTATTGCCGCCTTCTTCCTTGCCTTTACCCTATCTCGCCCCTCCAAGTAATACCTCATTAACCCTCTCCAATCGAAAGCCGTCTGCCTAAAGACCAGTAATCGAACAACAGTTAAACGCTAAGCCACTGATTTATTGTCATAAAAAACAGACAAATCTGTCATGCAGCCGTCATATTCCCTCGACATAATAGCGCCACAAACTAAAAACAAAACCTTTTATAGCTATTGGAAATACCATGAACTTGAATAAACTTACTTTAGCCATCACCGCAGTTGCCGGCATGACTGCGACCACCGCTTTTGCTGATACCGACGTCACGGTCTATGGCAAGCTCAATGTGTCCGTACAAAATGTTGATGATGGCAGCGACTCAACCACTGAATTACAATCAAACGCCTCACGCCTCGGCTTCAAAGGCAAGACAGATCTGACAGAAAATACTGCTGTTATTTATAAGATGGAATACGAAGTTGATGTCGACGGCGAAGGCAGTGACGTATTCAAACAGCGAAACATCTATGTTGGCTTGACTGGCGGCTTAGGTACGGTCTTTGTTGGTAAACATGACACCGCGCTAAAGATGGCCCAAGGTAAAGTTGATGTCCTCAATGACTTGGACGCCGGTGATATCAAGAATATATTACTGGGTGAAACTCGTGCCGCCAATATTATCAGCTATACCACACCAAAGTTTGCTGGCTTTAGCGCCACTATCCAACCTATCTTAAACGAAGGTGAGGACATCACCGGCGATGGCAAGGCGGAAGATAGCGTAGCAGATTCATTCTCTTCATCTATTAACTGGAAGAACGACAACTTTTATGTTGCCCTTGCGCATGATAACAATGTCGCCACCAAATCTAAGCTGGCACTGATTGACGGTGACACCTCAGCCTTTGATAACACCCGCTTAGTTGGCCAAGCCAAAGTAGCAGGCTTTACCTTCGGCGCCATGGCACAGCAGTCCGTATATCAAGGCGACCAAGCGGTTAAGGAAGATACATTCAGCGGCTACACCGGTAGCGTCTCGTATACAATTAACAAAATTTGGAAAGTTTACGGACAGATTGCACAGTCAGACATGCCTGTTAGTTTTGCCGATACCGACAACAATGAATCCTACGGCGTTGGCATTGATTACAACTTCAGCAAGGCCACAAAGGTGTTTGGTTTCTACAACAGCTTAGAAGCCACTGAAAATGTAACAAAAGATAGCAAAGAAGAAACTGTTGCAGGTATTGGTATATCGCACAAATTCTAAACGACATCCGCCATCGACCGACATATCGGTCAAACTAAGGGATGCACGCAGCATCCCTTTTGTCGTTACCAAATATTGAGAACCTTTTTATGAAGAACACCCTCACGATATTAACACTGACAACTGCCATCACCACATTCGCCAGCGACGCCGAAGACATGGCAGTGGATCAAGCAGACAGCCTGGATTTCAGTGAATTCCACCAAAATGACAGTATGAAACTGATCGGTAGTAATGCACCGCAACCTGTGCACATTGGTGGTGATAACAAAAACATAAGCAACAACTTTGACGATGAACTAGTCACCGCCAGCTATACTGACAGCCAAGACAAGAATGCAGCACTGCTTGCAGTAGAAAATTTAGCTGCACAAAAGTGCAGTAGCGGTTGGCGTGAAGCTGACAAATGGGTGACCAAAGAAAACAGTAAATTCATTGTTAACTATCAATTTAAGTGCCGTCAATGATAGTGATCACTTACAGCGCTCCTATTAACTTCTTTTCATGACACTAGATATTCCATGCCAAATGAGCGAGACTGAATCATATTGCTCCGAGATAATAATAACAGGGGATCATCTTTGAACGAAAATAACCGCAAACAACAACGCGTACAACTTAGGCAATCTGTCACTGCAATAAACGCACTTACCAAAGACATGATCGGCGAAGTTGTCAATATTACTACCGACGGGCTTATGCTGCTGTGTAACAAACCTGTTAAGAGTAACTCCCTTTACCAACTAAGGCTTAACCTCAGTCGCCCCGTCGATGACAATGAACTGATAGATATTGGTGTTGATTGCCTGTGGTGTCGAGAAGCTGAGAACATGCAAAGCTGCTGGGCCGGCTTTCAAATTATCGACATCCCCGAAAAAAGCCTGGCCATTCTTCAAGACCTGATATCCAGCTACAGCCAAGCCCCCAGTCCTGCCTAATATTTGTCCGTCTGCATTGACCAATGCTTTAGTCCTGCTCCTAACGAAACCCCAGCCATAAAAAAACCCCGTAAGCGGT